>CAYHPT010000089.1:0-5441 GCA_964358435.1 uncultured bacterium
CTCGCGCGCCATCTATCGGGAGATTGCCGCGGGGCGGGGGGGAGGGCCGAACCGCGACTGCGTCTTCCTCGACTTCCGTCATGTCCCCGAAGAGGTCCGTCGCACTAGACTTCCCGAGGTGGTCGAGCTCGTCCACACCTACCTGGGACTGGATCCGGGCCGCGATCTCATCCCCGTGCATCCGACGGCACATTATGCCGTGGGCGGCATCCCCACGGACGTCTGGGGGCGCGTGGTGGTCGACGAGCAGAACACGGTGCTCCCGGGGTTGTACGCGGCGGGGGAATGCGCCTGCGTCTCCGTGCACGGCGCCAATCGCCTGGGGACGAACTCGCTGGTGGACATCCTGGTCTTCGGCCGCCGCGCCGGTCGCGACATGGCTCAGTATGCCCGCGCGGCGGGCACGCCGGCTCTCTCTGGCAGCGTCGCCGCTGGTGCGGTGCAACATCTGAGGGATCTGGTGGGACGCGAGGGGCCGGAGTCTCCCGTCCGCCTGCGGGACGAACTGCAGCGGGTGATGCAGGAACACGTCTCCGTCTTCCGCACCGAGTCGGGTCTGCGCAATGCCCTCGATACTATCTACGACCTGCAGGATCGCTTCACGCGCATCGGCCTGCAGGACCGCGGCAGCATCTACAATCAGAACCTGCTGGAGGCGTGGGAGGTGGGCTGTCTGCTGGATGTGGCGGAGGCGACGACCGTCGCCGCGCTGACGCGGCAGGAGAGCCGGGGGGTCCACTACCGCGAGGATTATCCCCGGCGGGATGATGCGACCTGGCTGAAGCACACGCTGCTGGCACGCACGGCACTGCGGGAATACGATATCCGGTTCAAACCCGTCGTGATCACCCGTTTCCCGCCGAAAGAACGCGTCTACTGAGAAAGACCGCATCCCCCATTGAGGCTACCCAACCTGGACTGGTCGGTCCGGCTGCCGCAGGGTGCGGCCGGCCGGCGGGCGAAAGACGAGAGGCCTGGGTACTGACGACATACACGGAGGCGAACGCCGATGAAGCGTCTGGTCATCATCCTGGGAGCCCTGCTCGTGCTGACCGCTCCAATTCCCGCATTGGCCTTCGTGCCGCGCGGTGGGCAGACCGTGGTCTTCAGCGAGCGGCTTGAGGACGACCTCTATATTGCCGGCGGGACGGTGGACGTAACCGGCACGGTGGACGGTGATGTCGTGGCGGCCGGCGGCACCGTGACACTCAGTGGCCCAGCAAGCGGCGGGATTCTCGCCGCCGGCGGCACCGTGAGGATCACGAGTGCCATCGGGCGCAGCCTGCGCGCCGCCGCCGGAGACCTCACCGTCGGCGGCCGGATCGACGCGGACGCGGTGCTGGCGGGCGGGTCGGTGACCATCGACCAGGCCGCGCAGGTCGGCCGGGACCTGGTGGCGGCGGGCGGAAACGTGCGGGTGCTGGGGAGCATCGCCCGCAACGCGTTCCTGAGTGGAGGGAACGTGGTCATCGGCGGCACGGTCCAGGGAGATGTCGAGGTGCAGGCGGACCGTGTGACTCTGCTCCCATCTGCCCGGATTCAGGGACGGCTGCGGTATTCGGCCGACCGCCCGGCGGAGATTCAGTCCGGCGCCTTGGTCAGCGGTGGGATCGAGCGCACGCCGCGGTCGACCGCGTCGCGGCGATACTATCGGCCCTTCGCCTTCCGGTTTGCCGGCCGCGTGATGGAGGCGTTCTGGTTGCTCGCCATCGGATTCGTCGCCCTGGCCGTCGCGCCCCGCGGCGTGCCGCGCGTGAGCGAGCGGGTCAGCCGGCACTTCGGCCTGAGCCTGCTCACCGGGTTCATTCTGCTGGTGGTCGTGCCGGTGGCCGCCCTGCTGGTGGCGTTCACCGTGGTCGGGATCCCGCTCTCGATCGTGGCGGTCCTGTTGTACCTGGCGACTTTGTATCCCGGTCAGATCTTCCCGGCAATGTGGCTGGGACAGTGGATCATGCGCAGCCTGGGGCGGGGGAGCGCACCTTCGCCGTACCTGGCCATGACCGTCGGCGTCATCTTGTTCGTGGTCGTGGTCACCGTGCCGTTCGTCGGCTGGCTCCTCCGGCTGGTGGCGCTGCTGGCGGGATTCGGCGCGTTGTGGGCGGCCGTGTGGGCCACGCGGGCGGCCAGGTCCGCGGCCTGACGCGATGGCGGAGGTCCTCTATCGCCAGGGCGACCACTTCGAGGAGGTCGCGCTGCGCGACGACGCGTTTCAATCGATGGATCAGATCACGCTCGCGGCGCGGGCGCTGGAGAAGGCGGGCTTCGTGCGGCGCGTGACGGACGAGCAGGGACGGGAGAGTTACCTGATTATGCGGGACATCACCGGAGCCGATTTGGCCTTTGTCGTTTCCCGAGAGCACAAGGAGATGGAGGAGGGGGGTTAGATCCGCCCCGCCGCGCGCAGAGTGCGGTGGGCCGACCGCATGCAGGCGTTCATGATCACCTTCAGCCCGGCGGCCTCGGCGCGGGCGGCCGCGTCCTCGTTCACGATGCCCGACTGCATCCAGATGACCTTGGCCCCCACCGCGATCGCATCATCCACAATGGGCAGTACTTCCTCCGCACGACGAAAGATCTGAACAACTTCGACGGGTTCAGAGATCTCGCGCAGGCTCGCGTACGCCTTCTCTCCGAGGACCTCTTTGGCTCGGGGGTTGATGGGGATGATCCGGTAGCCCTGCTGCTGCAGGTACGCCGCCACCTGGTAGCTGTCGCGGTCCGGCTTGTCCGATAGCCCGACCACGGCGATCGTCTTCGTGGTTTCCAGGATCCGCTGCACGTCTTCCCAGGTGACCGCCATCGGCATCCTCCGCGCCTACGCGGCGAGCAACTGTTCGAGTTTCGCCTTGTTGAATCCGACGACCGCCTCGCCGTCGATCAGCGTGACCGGGGTGGCGGCGAAGCCCAGGCGCATGACTTCTTCGAACGCCTCGTCGTCCTGCGCGACGTCCTTCTCCGCAAAGGCAATGCCTTGCTCGTGAAGGAACTCCTTCACTTTGCCGCAGAACAGTCAGCCCGGCTGCGTGTAGACAATCACCGTCTTGGCCATCGCACCCGCCTCCGCCATCAACCCACTTCGCCCATAATAGCGCACGGCGGCACACAAATATTCCCCACCCCTTGGCGAAGTGGCGGGCCGGGAGGAGGCGGAGGTGCGGAATCAGGAGGCCGGGGATGAAACCGGCGTAGGGGCGCGGGTCGGGCTGTCGGGCGCAGGCAAGTGCTGGGCGACGGTCGCTGCAGGTTGCGCGTGGGTCAGTGGCGACTGCTGGAAGTGGAGGGGCGGGTCAATCGAGGAGAGCCGTGTTGAGGAGCGGCCGTCGCCCAACAGGATCCACCGGAGGAGGGCAGCCAGGGCGAATACCCCGGCCAGGAGGACTCCGGCCCAGAACTCCCACGTGATGAGCGCGTCCACCAGATCGCCTCCGCGCTCCCGCAGAGAAAGCGAAACGCCTTCCGTTGGGAAGGCGCTGGGCCTCCCCGTTCGGCAACCCGGCTGACTGGCCTCGCCAGTCCCGTGGCTTTGCGAACCGCCCTCGCGGGCGGGGTGCCTTTATCGCGGGTAGTCGCTATTCACTTGGTTCGTACTTGCCCCATTCGCCGTCCGGCTAGACTTTCCCTGCCGGGAAGCCGCCTTGACGGGCCCGCACGCACCCGCTAGGCTGGCGTTAGATACCCCTCCCAGGGGGGAGGGGGCACCGGGGAGGACGCCAGATGAGTACGGCACAGGAGGCCCATACAACGCACGGCAGCCCCACGGAGCGGCAGAAGGTGCTGACGCGCCTGCGCAGTATCGCCGGCCACCTCCAGGGGGTGGAGCGGATGGTCGGCGAGGGGGTGTACTGCATCGACATCGTGCGGCAGACGATGGCCATCCAGCGGGCTCTGGATCGGGTGAATGCGCTCCTTCTCGGAGACCACCTGGAGCACTGCGCCACCACGGCGATGCAGTCGGGTGATGAGCGCGAGCGCCGCCGGACGATCCGGGAGATCCTGGACGTCTTCGAGATGTCGAGCAAGCTCTAGGAGTGGACGATGGAACCCACGGTTGTGAAGACCGGTACCGAACCCAAGGCCTCCAAGCGCGTGGAGCTCCCCGTGCAGGGGATGTCTTGTGCCTCCTGCGTGGCCACCGTAGAGGGTGGGCTGCGCCGCACGCCGGGCGTCCGTGAGGCGGCTGTGAACCTGGCGGCGGAGCGGGCCTCCGTCATCTTCGACCCGCAGGCGGTCCGTCTCGAGGATCTGATCAAGGCGGTCGAGGGCACGGGCTACGCGGTGCCGGTCGAGCGGGTCGTCATTCCCGTCCAGGGCCTGGAAGTGGCTGCATCCGGCGAGAAGATCGAGCGTGCCCTGCTGGCGATCGAGGGGGTGCGCTCGGCCGCAGTCAACCTGGCCGCGGAGCAGGTGGCCGTCGAGTTCGTCCCCCACGTGACTTCAGTAGAAGATCTGCGCCGGGCGATCCGCGGCGCCGGGTACGAGCCGCTGGAAGTCGCCGAGGCGTCGGTCGACCGTGAGCAGCAGCGCCGCGAACGCGAGATCCGGATACTGCGGAACCAGTTCCTCGTCGCCATTCTGCTGAGCGTGCCCATTCTTTGGGGTAGCCTGCACCACATGGGCCTGACCGGAGTCTGGGTGCCGCGGATCCTCACGGACTGGCGCGTGCAGCTGTTGCTGGCGATTCCCGTGCAGTTCTGGGCCGGCTGGCGCTTCTACCGCGGCGCCTGGGCCGCCGCCCGCCACGGCACCACCGACATGAACACCCTTATCGCCGTGGGGACCTCGGCCGCGTTCGGTTACAGCGTCGTCGCCACCTTCTTCCCGCAGGTCTTCGTCGCCGGGGGCCTGGAGCCCAACGTCTATTACGAGACCGCGTCGATCATCATCGCCTTCATCCTGCTGGGGCGCTTCCTGGAGGCGCGCGCCAAGGGGCGCACGTCCGAAGCGATCCGGCGTCTGATGGGCCTGCGCGCGCGCACCGCCCGTGTCGTCCGTGAGGGTCAAGAGGCGGACATCCCCGTCGAGGATGTGCAAGTGGGGGACGTTGTTGTCGTGCGCCCCGGCGAGAAGATCCCTGTGGACGGGGTCGTCATCAGCGGGCACTCCGCGGTGGACGAGTCGATGCTCACCGGGGAGTCCATTCCGCTGGAGAAGCGGGAGGGCGACGAGGTCATCGGCGCCACGCTGAACAAGACTGGATCCTTCCGCTTCCGCACCACGCGCGTGGGGCGGGAGACCGCGCTGGCCCAGATCATCCGTCTCGTGGAGGAGGCGCAGGGCTCGAAGGCGCCGATCCAACGGCTGGTGGACCGGATCGCCGCGTACTTTGTGCCGGCGGTCATCGTCATCGCCGTCGCCACCGGCGCGGTCTGGCTGCTCTTCGGCCCCGAGCCGCGCCTGACGTATGCGCTGCGCTGCGGCAGTGAAGTCGCCGCGCGCGACGT
>CAYHPT010000090.1:0-5419 GCA_964358435.1 uncultured bacterium
CCCGCGGGGGACGGGCGTCGCGCTCTCTATCCCGGCGCTCTTCGCCGGGGCGCCGCTGACGGAGACGGTCTTCGGCTGGCCGGGGGTGGGGCGGCTCCTGGTGGAGGCCACCCTGGGCGGCGATTACGCCGTGGCCCAGGCGATCATCATCTTTCTCTCCACGCTGGTGATCGTCTTCAACCTGCTGGCCGATATCTCGTATGCGCTGCTGGACCCGCGCATCCGCTACGACTGAGGCGTCCTGGGGGGTCAGGGTATGGCCGTCATTGCAGCCCGACGTGCCGCCGTCGAGGAAGTCGTCACCGGTCAGGGCTACTGGGCGATCGCCTGGCGCCGCTTCAAGAAGCACCGCGCGGCCATGGCCGGCGGCATCGTCATCCTCCTGTTCATCGCCGCGGCCGTCTTCGCGGCGCAGCTGACGCGCTTCGAGTTCGACCAGATCGATCTCTACAACCGCAAGGCTCCGCCGTCGCGCGCCCCCCCCATGGGCACGGACGAGCTCGGCCACGACGTCCTGACGCGCATCCTCTACGCCGGCCGCATCTCCTTGACCGTCGGGTTCACGGCGGCCTTCGTCTCGGCGCTCTTCGGCATGGTCGTCGGGGGGCTTTCCGGCTACTACGGCGGCTGGCTGGACAACGTGCTCATGCGCTTCACCGACATCATGTTCTCTCTGCCCGACCTGCCGATTCTGATCATCATCGCCCGCTATATCGGCGGCCGGGTGGACGGGATCATCTTCGTCATCAGCGTTTTCGCCTGGATGGGCACGGCCCGGCTGGTGCGCGGCGAACTGCTGAAACTGCGGACGCAGGACTTCGCGGAGGCCGCGCGAGCCACCGGCGCCTCCGACACCCGCATCCTGGTGCGCCACCTCATTCCCAACTCCCTGGCCCCCGTGATCGTCGCCGCCACGCTGACGGTGGGCGGCGCCATCCTCTCCGAGGCGGCGCTTTCCTTCCTGGGTATCGGCATCCAGCCGCCCACGCCCTCCTGGGGCAACATGCTGCAGAACGCCCAGGACTTCATCTGGACCACGCCCTGGCTGGCCGTCTGGCCCGGGGCGATGATCTTCCTCACCGTGCTCTGCTTCAACTTCCTGGGGGACGGGTTGCGGGACGCGCTGGATCCGCGGCTGAAGATCTAGGAGGCGGGCCGGTTCACTTTCGTGTCCATCGATGCGGCGCTACATCCTACAGCGAGTGGTCCAGTCGGCGGTGGTGCTGTTGGGCCTCTCGCTGCTGGTGTTCACCCTGCTCGTCTACACCCCCGGCGATCCCGTGGAACTGATCGCGGAGTCCAATCCCGACGTCCAGCCCGCGGACGTGCAGCGGCTGCGGCAGTACTACGGGCTGGACGATCCCTTCTCCCTGCGCTACCTGAAATGGCTGCGCGCGGTGGCGCAGGGCGACTTCGGCTACTCGCGGACCTACAGCCTGCCGGTGATCACCCTCATCGGGCAGCGGCTGGGCAACACGCTCCTCCTCGTCGGCACTGCGTTCGTCATCGCCTTCGTCGCCGGCACGGCCGTCGGGGTCTACTCCGCGCTGCACCAGTACTCGGCGGCGGACTATGGCTTCACCGCCTTTTCCTTTGCCGGGCTGGCCATGCCCAACTTCTGGCAGGGCATCGTCTTGATCCTCATCTTTGCGGTGTGGCTGCCGCTCTTCCCGGCGGGCGGCATGACGACGCCCGGCGTCGCCGCGGGGTGGCCGGCGATCCTGGACCGGCTGTGGCACCTGGTGCTGCCGGTCGCGGTCCTGGCCACCAGCGGGATGGCGGCGTGGGCGCGGTACATGCGCAGCAGCATGCTTGAGGTCATCCGGCAGGATTACGTGCGCACGGCGCGCGCCAAGGGACTGCCGGAGGGGCGGGTGGTCGGCCGGCACGCGCTGCGGAACGCCCTGCTGCCGATTATCACACTGGTCGCGCTCAGCATCCCCGGGGTACTGAACGGGGCCGTGCTCACGGAGACGGTCTTCTCCTGGCCGGGGATGGGTCTGTTGCTCTTCCAGGCGGTCCTCGGCCACGACTTCTACGTCGCCATGGCCGTCCTGCTCCTCCTCGGGTTGGTCACGGTCGGCGCCAACCTGCTGGCGGATGTGGCGTACGCCGCGGTGGATCCGCGGATCCGGTACGGGTAGCCGATCGCGACCCGATGACGAGCGAGCAGATGGCGGTAGATCTGGGAGGTCAGCGGCAGCGGGACAACCGAGTTGCGGCGGGGGAGGCGTACTGGCGCCTCGTCTGGCGCCGCTTCCGCCGCCACCGGCTGGCCCTGATCGGCGGGAGCGTGGCGATCTTCCTTTCACTGGTGGCCCTGCTGGCCCCCTGGATGGCGCCCTCCCGGCCGGATCAGATCAACCTGAGCAGCCGGTGGGCGATCCCCAGCCGCGCCCACCCCTTTGGCACGGACGAACTGGGCCGGGACGTCCTCTCCCGGGCGATGCACGCCGGCCGCGTCTCGCTCGCCGTGGGCTACGGTTCGGCGCTGGGAGTGGCGCTGGCGGGGACGGTGGCCGGGGTGGTGGCCGGGCACTACGGCGGCGTGGCGGACAGCGTGATCATGCGCCTGGTGGACATCCTGCTCGCCCTGCCGACCATTCCGCTCTACCTGATCATGGCCGCGCTCATTCCGGGCGGCGGCGTGGCGCGCATCATGCTGATCTTCGTCCTCTTCGGCTGGACGGGGGCTGCCCGCCTGGTGCGCGGCCAGGTCCTTTCGCTGCGGCAGCAGGACTTCGTCGAGGCGGCGCGGGCGCTGGGGGCCTCCGAGGTCCGCATCATGCTGCGCCACCTGGTGCCCAACGCGCTGGCGCCGATCATCGTGGCCACGACCCTCGCCGTGGGCGGCTTCATCCTTGGGGAGTCGGCGCTCTCCTATCTCGGTCTGGGAATCCAGCCGCCGACCGCCTCGTGGGGCAACATGCTGCAGCGGGCGCAGGAGTACATCTGGAACGCGTCCTGGCTGGCAGTCTTTCCCGGCGTGCTCATCTTCATCACGGTGCTGAGTTTCAACTTCCTGGGGGACGGGCTGCGGGATGCGCTCGACCCCCGGCTGAAGATCTGAGCGAGGGAGGCGGCAGCGGCGGTGGGCTGGCGGGAGATCCGGTCGCGGCTCTGGGGGTGGCTGCTCGCCGCCGCGGTGGTGTTGCTGGCCGCCGCGCTCCCGGGAGGAGCCCAGACCCGGCGGGACACGGTGGTCATCGGCATGGCCCAGGAGCCCGACCGGCTCGGCGCCTTCAGCATCATGGTGGCGGCTTCCGTGGTTGAGGACGCCCTGTACGCGCAGGCCGCCCCCTTCACGGACCGGTGGGTGAGGATGCCGGTCATGGTGGAAAAACTGCCCACGTTGAAGGACGGCGACTGGGTGGTGCTACCAAACGGCATGATGCGGGTGACCTGGCGGCTGCGGCGTGGCTTTACCTGGCACGATGGGCGGCCGGTGACGGCGCTGGACTGGCGCTTCACCTACGGGATGTTTCGCAACCCCCAGACGCCCCAGGTGAGCCGGTTCATCCTGAACAAGGTGGACAATGTCCTGGTCCCCAACCCCGCCGATCCCTACACCATGGTCGTGCAGTGGAACGAACTCTACCCGTTCGCCGGCAGTCTGCCGTTCGGCGGCGCCTACCCGCTCCCCCGTCACCTGCTGGAGACGGCCTATCTCAAGGATCCCGGCCGGCTGCCTGCACACCCCTACTGGCGGGCGCCGGTGGGCCACGGGCCCTATCGCTTCGTCGAGTGGGTGCCGGGGAGCCACATCACCCTCGAGGCCTACGACCGCTTCCCCCTGGGGGCGCCGAAGATCCGCCGCGTGGTCTTCCGCTTCATCCTGGATTCCACCGTCCTCCAGGTGAACCAGGTCACCGGCAGCGTGGACGCGACGGAGAATAGTGGCTTCGACTGCCAGACCGTGGAGCAGATCGTTCGCCGGAACCCGCAGGTCACCGCCCAGTTCCGCGAGGCGATGCGCTGGGAGCGCATAGACTTCAACCTGGACAACGAGTGGCTGCGCGATCGCCGGGTGCGCCAGGCGATCGCCCACGCCATCGACCGGTCGGCCCTCGGTGAACTCTCCTGCCCGGGAGGCCGGCAGCCCGTGGCCCATACCTGGCTGCCTCCGCGCCATCCCGGCTACAATCCCGCCGTGCGCAAATACCCCTACGAGCCCGCCCGCGCCCGGCAACTGCTGACTGAGGCGGGCTTCACCCTGGGGCCGGACGGCATCCTCCGTGACCCGACGGGGAAGCGGGTGGAGATGACCATCATGTCCACCTCCGGCAACGCCCTGCGGGAGCAGATCGAGCTGCTCATCAAGGAGCAACTGCGGGAGGTGGGGATCGACCTGCGCATCGATAACCGCCCGGCGTCGGTTCTGCTGGGGCCGGTCCTGGCGCGGCGCCAGTTTCCGCACATGATTCTGTATCTCAGCAACTTCTCGCCAGAGTCGATGCCCTTCAACCGGTTCCATAGCAGCCAGGTCCCCACCGCCGAAAACAACTGGGAAGGGGACAACCGGGCCGGGTGGCGAAATGCGGAGAATGATCGCCTCTGGGAGCAATTGGTCTCCGAGCTCGACGAGAAGAGGCGCATCCAGCTCCTGCGGCGGCAACAGGAAATCTTCGCCGAGGACCTGCCGAGCCTGCCCCTCTACTTCGCGCTCCGCCTGACCACGACACACAAAGCGCTGCGGGGGATTCGGCCGACGGGCCTCGTGGGGTCATACCTCCCGTGGAACATCTGGGAGTGGCGGTGGGAGCAGTGACAGTGTCTGTTACACTGAGTATGCTGCGACTTTGCGCAGGCGGGGTGGGGTGATTCTGTGGCCGAGCCGCTGCTTTCGGTCCGCAATCTGAAAACCTACTTCTACACCGACGAGGGTGTGGTCAAAGCCGTCGACGGCCTAACCTACGACCTGCACAAAGGGGAGACGCTGGGCATCGTCGGCGAGTCGGGCTGCGGCAAGAGCGTGCACGCCCTCTCCATTATGCGGCTGATCCCCCAGCCGCCGGGGAAGATCGTCGCCGGCGAGGTCTTCTTTGAAGGCAAGAACCTCGCGCACCTCTCCGACGAGGAGATGCGCCGCATCCGCGGCAACCGCATCGCCATGATCTTTCAGGAGCCGATGACCTCCCTGAACCCGGTCCTCACCATCGGCGAGCAGATTGCCGAGGCGGTGATGCTGCACCAGAAGCTAGACAAGAAAGCCGCCTGGATTCGGGCGGCGGAGATGCTGGAGCGAGTGAAGATCCCGCTGGCCCGGGAACGGGTGCGCGATTACCCCCACCAGTTCAGCGGCGGGATGCGCCAGCGGGTGATGATCGCCATGGCCCTCTCCTGCAACCCGTCCATCCTCATAGCCGACGAGCCGACCACCGCGCTGGACGTGACCATCCAGGCGCAGATCATGGAATTG
>CAYHPT010000091.1:0-5412 GCA_964358435.1 uncultured bacterium
TGATAGGCGGGTTCAAGGGTCTCACATCCCCTACGTCGCTAACTGTTGGTCGGGGTGGGTCCGGGAAAGCCTGACTCACCATGAAAGTTCCCGCGTTCACCCAGGTCCTGGGCGGCGACACCGGAGGGATCGTCAGGATCGGAAGTATTCGGTTGGAGAAGTAGGACGGGAGTGCGAATCTTCGACCGGGAGAATGAGGTTGACCGCCTTCTCGTGAAGCCCGTACTGGAGCATCAACATCAATGGGAGGCACTGACGAAACCACTGGTCCCACGTGCGGCGCGCGCGATCCCCGGCGCTTCTGTGGTATGATGTGACTTGAACTTCATATTGACGACCTTCGGGGCAGGGTGAGTTTCTGCGGGCTGTGCGGCCCGTGGGATGATTCCCGACCGGCGGTACAGCCCGCGAGCGGCGCGGTTGTGGTGACGCGCTGCAGATCCGGTGTAATTCCGGAGCCGACGGTACAGTCCGGATGGGAGAAGGTCTTCCTTGTATTTTTGCGCCCGAAGGCCGACGTGCATTCGGGCGCGTTGCGTTATGGCGGAGCGAGCGGCGGACGAAACCTACATGCGGGAGGCCCTGGCCTGGGCTCACCGCGGCCTGGGGCGGACCAGCCCCAATCCGGTGGTGGGCGCGGTGGTGGTGCGTGACGGCCAGGTCGTCGGCCGCGGCTTCCACCGGCGGGCCGGCGAGCCCCACGCGGAGGTCGTCGCCTTGCAGGAGGCGGGCCCGCGCGCCCGCGGGGCCACCTTGTACGTGACGCTCGAACCGTGCCCGACCACGGGACGTACCGGTCCCTGCACGGAGGCGATCCTCCAGGCCGGTGTCGCCCGCGTGGTGGTGGCGACGCGCGATCCCGACCCGCACGTGGACGGACGCGGCGTGCAGCGGCTGCGGGGCGCTGGCGTCGATGTCGTCGAAGGTGTGCTCGCGCGTGAGGCGCTGCATCTGAACGAAGCCTACGTGCTGCACCGTCGTACGGGGCGGCCGTTCGTTACGTTGAAGTGGGCGATGAGCCTCGACGGCAAGATCAGCGCCCGGCGGGACGCCCGGACGATGATCTCCGGGGAGCAATCCCTCCTCTACGACCACGAACTCCGGAACGTCCACGACGCCGTGCTCGTGGGGATCGGCACCGTACTGGCCGACGACCCGCAGCTGACCTGCCGCATCCCCGGCGGCCGGGATCCACTGCGTGTGGTGCTCGATTCCCGGCTGCGCACCCCGCGGCACGCGAAGCTGCTGCATCTGGACTCACCGGCGCCGACACTGATCGTGGCCTCGGAGCGCGCGTCCCAGGACCGGGTGGCGACGCTGCGGGGGGCGGGCGCCGAGGTGCTGCTCCTTCCAGGTGAGCGTCCCTCGCTGCGCGATCTCATGGAGGCCCTGGCCCACCGCGGTGTCCTCAGTGTCTTGATCGAGGGCGGCGGGACGGTCAATGCGGCGGCCCTGGCCGAGGGCGTCGTCCACAAGGTGATCACCATCGTGGGGCCGGGATTGATCGGCGGCGCGGACGCGCCTACTGCAGTGGACGGGCCGGGACCGCTGGATTCGAGTGGCCTGCTGCGGCTCGCCGGAGTCTCGGTGCGGCAAATGGGCGACGATGTCGTCATCGAGGGATACCTGCCGCAGGCGAAGTTGCTGCTCGACGCCGAGCTCAGCGCGGAGCCACTCGTGCAGGCGGCCGCTGCCCGTGAGGCGACGGGGGATCGTTGATGTTCACGGGGATTGTCGAGGCGACGGGGGAGGTCGTGGCGGTCGAAGCGCGGCCGGACGGCGCCCGCCTCCGCCTGGGCGTGCCCCGTGAGTTCACCGATCTGGCGCCGGGGCAGAGCCTGGCCGTCGACGGCGTCTGCCTGACCGTCGTGGCGCTGGAGGATGGAGTGGTGCTTTTCGATCTGGCGGCCGAGACGCTGCGCCGCACGACGCTGGGCCGACTCCGTCCCGGCGCCTCGGTCAACCTGGAGCGACCGCTGTCCGCCGCCGGGCGGCTCGGCGGGCATTTCGTCCAGGGGCACGTGGACGGCGTCGGCACCGTGACCCGCGTGACCCCCGAGGGCGACGGCGTGTGGCTGGAGGTGAGCCTGCCGCCGGGGCTCGCCCGCTACGTCGCGGAGAAGGGTTCGGTGGCGCTGGACGGCGTGAGCCTGACGGTGGCCGCCGTGGAGGATTCGCGCTGCGCCGTGGCGCTGATCCCGCACACGCTGGCCGTGACCACGCTGGGGCGGAAGGACCCGGGCGATCCGGTGAACGTGGAGGTGGACATCCTGGCCAAGTATCTGGCGCGCCTGCTCGAGGGCGAGCGAAACGAGATCATTGAAAGTGAGGAGCAGCGATGAGCGCCTTTGTCAGTATTCCGCAGGCGATTGAGGAGATCCGCCGGGGCCGCCTGGTGATCGTCGTGGACGACGAGGACCGGGAGAACGAAGGCGACCTGGTGATGGCCGCGCAGGCGGTGACGCCGGAGGCGATCAACTTCATGGCCCGCTTCGGCCGCGGCCTGCTCTGCGTCCCAGTGACGGCGGACCGCCTGGCGGAGCTGGACCTGCCGCTGATGGTGGACGTGAACACCTCGCGGCTGGGCACGGCCTTCTCCGTCTCCGTTGATTCGCGGGAAGGCACCACCACCGGGATCTCCACCTTCGACCGCGCCACCACGATTAAGGCTCTCGCCGATCCCCGCAGCCGGCCCGAAGACCTCCTCCGCCCCGGACACATCTTCCCGCTGCGGGCGATGGAGGGGGGCACGCTGCGCCGCACCGGTCACACCGAGGCGGCCGTGGACCTGGCGCGCCTGGCCGGGTTCGCGCCGGTCGGCGTGCTCTGCGAAATCCTGGCGGACGACGGGCACATGGCCCGCCTGCCGCGGCTGGAGGTCTTCGCCGGCGAGCACGGACTCCGGATCATCTCCATCGCCGACCTGATCCGGTACCGCCTGAAGCGCGACCCGTTCGTGCGGCGTGAAGGCGCGACCCGCCTGCCCACGGTGCACGGCGAGTTCCGCGCGGTCGTCTACGAGAACACGCTGGACGGTGTGGGCCACCTGGCGCTGGTGAAGGGCGACGTGGACGACGGAAGCTCGGTGCTCGTGCGCATGCACTCGGAATGCCTCACCGGCGAGGTCTTCGGCTCGCTGCGCTGCGACTGCGGCGAGCAATTGCGCAGCGCCATGGAGATGGTGCAGCGCGCCGGCTGCGGGGTGATCGTCTACATCCGGCAGGAAGGCCGCGGCATCGGCCTGACCAACAAGATTAAGGCCTACGCCCTGCAGGACGGCGGCAAAGACACCGTCGAGGCGAACGAACTGCTGGGCTTTCCACCCGACCCGCGCGACTACGGCGTCGGGGCGCAGATCCTGGTCGACCTGGGTCTCTCTCGGATCCGCCTCATCACCAACAACCCGCAGAAGCGCGCCGGCCTCGAAGGGTACGGGCTGGAGGTTGTGGAGCGGATTCCGCTGGAGATGCCGCCGAACAAGGAGAACTACGAATACCTGAAGACCAAGCGGCACAAGCTCGGACACCTCCTGTCGATCGAGTAGCCCCGCCGGCCGTGTCCCCCGCCCCCCGCGGTTCCACCTGGGACGGCTCGCCGGACGCCACCGGCCTGCGGTTCGCCGTCGTCGTCTCGCGCTACAACGAAGGCATCACCGGGAAACTGCTTGCGGGGGCGCAGCACGTCCTGGCCGCGTGCGGCGCGGCGGTGGTGGACGTCGCCTGGGTCCCCGGCGCCCTGGAGATCCCGCTGGTGGCGCGGCGCCTGGCGGTCTCCGGCGCGTACGACGCCATCATCGCCCTGGGGTGCGTGATCAAAGGCGAGACCGCGCACTTCGAGCACGTCAGCCGCGAAGCCGCCGCCGGTGTGGCGCGCGTCGCCGACGAAACCGGCGTGCCGGTGATCAACGAGATCCTCAGCGTCTACGATCCGGCCCAGGCCGCCGCCCGCGTGACCGAAGACCGCCACCGCGGGCGGGAGGCCGCCGCCGCCGCCATCGCCATGGCCACGCTGCTGCGGCGTCTCGGCGAGGCCGGACGGTGACCTCGCCGCCCGTCACACTCTTTACCGGTCTACGCGCGTACACGCTCGACGCCGCCCGGCCCGTGGTCGAGGCCATCGCCGTTGCCGGGGAGTGGATCCTGGCGACCGGCACGGCCGAGGAACTGGCCGCGGCCTTCCCCGCGCGCCGCCGCATCGACCTCGGCGGGCGCACCGTCCTCCCCGGTTTCACCGACAGCCACGTCCACTTTCTTTCGTATGGGCTGCAGCGGCGGCGGGTGGAACTGCGCGATACGCGCTCGTTGGCCGAAGCCGTGCAGTCTGTCGCCAGGGCCGTGGCCGTGGCGCCAGAGGGAGCGTGGGTCATCGGCCGGGGGTGGGATAAGAATCTCTGGGCGGAGGGACGCTGGCCCGCACGCGACGACCTGGATCCAGTCAGCGCCGGCCATCCCATGGCCCTCACCAGCAAGGACGGGCATCTCCTCTGGCTAAACTCCACCGCGCTGGCGCTTGCCGGCATCGGCCCCGAGACGCCGGACCCAAAGGGCGGCGAAATCGTGCACGATGCTGTCGGCCGTCCGACCGGGCTGCTCAAAGAGGAAGCCCGGGCCCTGGTCCAGGCAGTGATCGAGCGGCCCGATCCAGGGACGTTGCGCCGGGCCCTGGAGGAGGGAACCGTCGCCGCACACCGGCTGGGCCTGGTCGGCGTCCACAGCATGGTGCGCGACGGTCCGTGGCCGGACGCCTTGGCGCTCCTTCAGAAGACCCGGCAGCAAGGGGCCCTGCGCATGCGTGTCTGGATCACAATCCCGCTGGACCAGCTGGACCGCGCGGCGGCGCTCGGCCTGCGCACGGGGCTCGGCGATCACTGGCTCCGGGTGGGCGGGGTGAAGATCTACACCGACGGGACGCTCGGTTCGCAGACGGCCAGCATGCTGGAGCCGTTTGAGGGGCAGCCGGGTAACACCGGCATCCCGATTCACACCGCGGACGAACTGCGGGACCTCGTCGGGCGCGCGGTGGCGGCCGGGCTGTGGCCGGTGATTCACGCCATCGGCGACCGTGCCAGCCGCGAGGTGCTCGACGCCTTCGCATCGCACCACGCAGCGGCGCGCCGGGCCGGCGTACGCTTCCGCATCGAGCACGCGCAACTGCTCCACCCCGCCGACCTGTCCCGCCTGGCCGAACTCGGCGTCATCGCCTCGATGCAGCCCATCCACTGTACGAGCGACCGCGACATCGCCGACCGCTACTGGGGCGCCCGCAGCCGCACCGCCTACGCCTGGCGTTCATTGTTGCGGCGGGGGGCAGTACTGGCCTTCGGCTCCGACGCGCCCGTGGAGACCATCGACCCGTGGCAGGGCCTTTACGCCGCGGTCACCCGGAGTCGGCCCGCCGACCCCCGGGGAACCT
>CAYHPT010000092.1:0-5408 GCA_964358435.1 uncultured bacterium
GGCGGTCGCTCCAGCTGCGGAACGACACTCCGCCGTCGCGACCTCCACCCCCGCCGCCGCATCCGCTGCCACCGCCGCGGCCGGAGTCCCGCCCGCGGCGGCAAAGCCCGCGGCGGCTGCGCCGGCGCGAGAGGCCGGGGCGCGGCTGTCACCGCTCGTGCGGCGGCTGGCCGAGGAGCACGGGGTGCCGCTGGAAGAGGTGGAGCGCCTGCGCGGCACCGGCGCGGGCGGGCGCGTCACCAAAGAGGATCTTTTGAAGTACGTCGAGGAGAGAAAAGGGCGGGCCGGGGCCGCTGCAGTCCCGGAACGACACGTCCCGGCCGCAGCCCCGGCCCGCCCCGTCCCGCCGCCGGGCGATCAACTGCTCAAACTTTCACCACTGCGGCGGACCATCGCCCAGCGGATGGCCCAGTCGAAGCGAGAGATCCCGCACGCCTACGGCGTCATCGAAGTGGACATGACCGAGGTCGTGCGCTGGCGCGAGGCCCACAAGGAGGAGTGGCGGCGGCGCAACGGTGTCAGTTTGACGTATACGGCCTTCTTCGTTCGCACCGCAGCGGCGGCGTTGCGGGCGTTTCCCATCGTCAACTCCCATTGGACGGACGAGGGTATTCTGCTGCGCGGTCGGGTGAACATCGGCATCGGCGTAGCGCTCGAGGACGGCCTCACGGTGCCCGTGATCAAGGATGCCGACCAGAAGAGTCTGGTGGGGGTGGCCCGGGAGCTGGAAGACCTGGGGCGCCGGGCCCGCGACAACACGCTGACGCTCGAGGACGTGCAGGGCGGCACCTTCACTATCACCAACCCCGGCGTCTTCGGCTCCATCTGGTCGATGCCGATCGTCCTCCCCGGCCAGGCGGCGATCCTGGCCACCGACGCCATCGTCAGGCGCCCCGTCGTGCGCGACGACGCGATCGCCATTCGCTCAATCATGCACCTGGGGCTCTCCTTCGACCACCGCATCTTCGACGGCGCGGTGGCCGACCAGTTCCTGAACCACATCAAGGCCCGGCTGGAGGGGTTCCGGGGCAGCGACGCCGCGGTGACGGATACCTAACATGGCCGTCCTGCCCGCGCGCCGTCCCGAATGGCTGAAGGTCCGGCTCCCCGGTGGGGATAACTACCACGACCTCGTCGGGATCATGCGTACGCAGGCCCTGCACACGGTCTGCGAGGAGGCGCGCTGCCCCAACATCGGCGACTGCTGGGAGCGCGGCACCGCCACCTTCCTGATTCTGGGCAACGTCTGCACGCGGAACTGCGCCTACTGCGCCATCGCCCATGGGCTGCCCTCCGAACTGGATCTGCAGGAACCGGAGCGGGTCGCCCGCGCCGTGGCGGAGATGGGACTGCGCCACGCCGTGATCACCTCCGTGAACCGGGACGATCTGGCCGACGGCGGCGCGGCCATCTATGCTGAGACAATCCGCAAGATCCGTGAATACCGGCCCGGCTGCACGGTGGAACTCCTCATCCCCGACTTCAAGGGCGACCCGGACGCCCTGCGCACCGTGCTGGAGGCCGATCCGGAGATCCTTGGCCACAACATCGAGAGCGGGCGGCGCGTCTTCAAGGTTGTGCGGCACGGCGGCAACTACGACCGCTCGCTGGAGTTGCTGCGCCGTGCCAAGGAGTGGGGCTACACCTGCTTCACCAAGAGCGGGATCATCCTGGGGATGGGGGAGACCCGGGAGGAACTGCTGGCGACGATGGACGATCTGCGCGCCATCGACGTGGACGTCCTCACCCTGGGGCAGTATCTGCGTCCCGGGCCGGACTACCATCCCATCGACCGCTACTACACCCCCGAGGAATTCCGTGCCCTGAAGGAGCAAGGGCTGCGCCGGGGTTTCAAGTACGTCGAGTCCGGCCCGCTGGTGCGCTCCTCGTATCACGCCGACGAGCAGGCGCGGGCCGTGCTGGCCTACCGGGTAGGAACGGGCGCTCCAGCATAGTCTCTCCGATTCCAGCGGCTTCCTTGACACGCCTTCGCGGCGTCTGTCATTGTAGACTTTGCGAAAGATGACTCCGCAACTCAAGAATCATATCTCGCCGCTCCTCTCCCGGGAGCAGATGGAGCGCTACTCGCGCCAGGTCCTCCTGGAAGAGATCGGGCTGGCGGGACAGCGCCGCCTGCTGGAGAGCCGCGTCCTGGTCGTGGGCGCGGGCGGGCTGGGTAGTCCGTCCTCGCTCTATCTGGCCGCGGCCGGCGTAGGGACGATCGGCATCGCCGACGGCGACCGCGTCGAACTGAACAACCTGCACCGGCAGATCGTGCACACGACGCGGGATATCGGCGTGCCCAAGACGCAGTCCGCGGGCCGCACGCTGCAGAACCTCAACCCCGATGTGGCGGTCATTCTGTTCCAGACGACGCTCACGTCCGAGAACGCGCTGGAGATGATCAAGGACTTTGACGTCGTGGTGAACGGTAGCGACAACTTCCCCACCCGCTACCTGGTCAACGATGCTTGCGTCTTCCTAAAGAAGCCGCTCGTCGATGCCAGCATCCTGAAGTGGGAGGGGCAGGCCACCACCTTCTTGCCGGAACAGGGGTGCTACCGCTGTCTGTTCCCCACACCGCCGCCGCCGGGCGTCGTCCCCTCCTGTGCCGAGGGTGGCATCCTCGGCGCGCTGGCCGGCTTCATGGGCACGCTCCAGGCGACGGAAGCGGTGAAGGTGCTGCTGGGGCGCGGACGGACGCTGACAAACCGCCTCTTCATCTTCGACGCACTGGAGAACGACTACCGCATCGTGCGCTGGGCGCGGAATCCGAACTGCCCGGTTTGCGGCGACGCACCGACGATCACGGAACTCATCGACTATGAGGCCTTCTGCGGGCTGCCGGGCCGGCACGCGGTCGTCGCCACCGACGGCGGGGTCGTGCCGGAGATCGACCCCGAGGAGGCCTACCGTCTGGTGCAGAATGGGGCGCAGTTGATCGACGTGCGTGAGCCCTGGGAGTGGGCGCAGGCCCGCATCCCCGGCGCGGTCCTCATCCCCAAGGGCGATGTGCCACAGCGGCTCACGGAAATCGACCCCAACCGTCCCGTCCTCGTCCACTGCGCGGTGGGCCCGCGCAGCGCGGACGTGGTCAAGCTGCTCCGCGGCGCCGGGTACGGGAAGGCGTTTAACGTGCGCGGCGGTATTATTGAGTGGATGAACCTGCAGTTGCCGGTGGAGACAGGGGACGGGTAATCCCGCTTGCGCCAGGCGGTTCTGAAATCCCCACGCCTTATCTCGATTGAGGAGCGACCGGTTCCGCAGCCGGGCCCGGGTGAAGTCTTGCTGCGCGTGCGCGCGGCGCTCACCTGCGGCACGGACCTGAAGACCTATCGCCGCGGGCATCCCCGCCTGCCGGCCGGCCCCTTCGGTCACGAATGCGCCGGCGATGTGGTGGCCGTCGGCCCGGACGTCGAGGGTGTCGCGCCCGGCGACGCCGTGATGCTGGTGCCCACCGCTCCGTGCGGGAGTTGCCGGGCCTGCCGGGCCGGCGCAGAGAATCACTGCGAACGCCTTTTCCAGGACATCGTCCTGGGCGCGTACGCCGACTACCTGTTGATCTCCCCGCGCGTCGCGGCACGGCACCTGCTGCCCAAGCCGCCGCATCTCTCGTACATTGAGGCGGCCTTCCTGGAACCACTCGCCTGCGTCCTGCACGGGTGGCGGCGCCTCGGTCTATCCGACCCGGCCACGGTGGCAGTCGTGGGGCTGGGCGCTATCGGTCTCCTGCAAGTACTGACCGGTCAGGCGTTGGGCCACCGCATGGCCGCGGTAGGCCGCCGCCCTGCGCGGCTGAAACTGGCGGCGGAACTGGGGGCGGCGTCGATCGAGATCGAGCAGGGGGACATTCCCTCGCAGGTGGCGGAGGCGCTGGGTGTGCGGCCGGACATCGTGATCGAGTCCACCGGAACGCGCCACATCTGGGAGCAGGCGCCGGAATGGGTGCGCCCTGGTGGGAAGGTCCTCCTCTTCGGTGGACTGGCCGGCGGCAGCCGGGTGTCCTTCGACGCCGGCCTGCTGCACTACGGGGAGGTCGATCTGGTCAGCACCTTCCACTACACGCCGCAGGACGTGACCGAGGCCTACCGCTGGCTCAGCGAACGCCGCGTCGACGTCAAGCCGATCATCAGCGCCGTCCGCCCGCTCGACGATATCGTGGGGGTCTTTCAGGAACTCGACCGCGGCGGGCCGGTCAAAGTGGCGATCATGCCCGAGGCGGCGGAGTGGTGCTGACGCTCCCCACCACCACGCGCGCGGCCATCTTCTATGGGCCCGACGACATCCGCCTGGAGCGCGTACCGCTGGCCGCGCCGGGCCCCCAAGAAGTCCTGGTGCGCATCCGGGCCTGCGGCCTCTGCAGCAGCGAGACCCTGGCCTGGTACATGCAGCGCAAGGCCCCGGTCCCGCTGGGGCACGAACCGGCGGGTGAAGTTGTGGCCGCGGGGGAGGGGGCGGGGGTGGCATTCGGCGACCGGGTCTTCATCCATCATCACGCGCCCTGCCTGCAGTGTCGCGCCTGCCGGCGGGGCGACTACGTGCACTGCCAGACCTGGCGGCGCACGCGCCTCGTCCCCGGAGGGTTGGCCGAATATGCCCTGGTGCCGGCGCAGATCACGGCCGCCGATCTGCTGCCGCTGCCCACCGCGGTGAGTGACGAGGCGGCGGTCTTCGTCGAGCCGCTGGCCTGCGTCGTGAAATCGCTGCGCCGCGCCCGCGTGTGCCCTGGAGATCGCCTGGCCGTCATCGGTCTCGGCGTCATGGGGCTGCTGCACATCCTTCTCGCCCGCGACCTGCAGCTTGCACGCGTCGTCGGCGTCGATCTGCTCCCACAGCGGTTGGCCGCCGCCCACGCAGCCGGCGCCGACGATGTCGTTATGGGAGGAGAGGATGTCGCTGCGCGGGTGCGGGAGGCTACCGGAGGTGGCGCCGATGTCGTCATTGTCACGCCGGCCTCACTGGACGCGATCCGTCTGGGCTATGAGTGCGTGGCCCCGGGCGGCAGGCTTGTCATCTTCGCGCCCGTGCCTCCCGATGACCTTTGGCCTCTCCCAGTGCACGACATGTTCTTCCGCGAGGTGGAGATCGTGCCCACGTATTCCTCTGGGCCGAAAGACACGCGAGAGGCACTGCGCCGGCTTGCCGACGGGCTGCCGGTGGAATCTCTGATCTCGCACCGGTTCGACCTGAACGGCGCGGCGGAGGGATATCGGCTCGTGGCGCAGGGACGGGCGCTCAAGGTGGTGGTACATCCATGACAAAGCCGGCGACCGAACTCTTCGTCTCGTCTTGCGAGGTCCCCGAGCAGGAGGTCCGCCCGGCGCGGCCCCGGCGGCGGGTTTTTACGACCGCCATCTACGGGGGGGGGTTACCCCGTGAGGTGTTTAATCCCCCCCTCGAGCGCCCCC
>CAYHPT010000093.1:0-5403 GCA_964358435.1 uncultured bacterium
AAGGAGCTCGCGACCACCGCAGATGTCCTCGACCTCTACGCGGAGGAAGCTCGCCGCACCGTCGGCGAGGCGCTCCCAGGCGAGACGGGGGAGACGTTCAGCTTCGTTCTCCGCCAGCCGGTGGGCGTCGTGGCGGCCATCGGTCCGTGGAACTTTCCCTTCGAACTCCTTGCCTGGAAGATCGCACCGGCGCTCGCGGCCGGATGCACCGTGGTGGCCAAGCCGCCCAGCGAGGCTCCACTGGCCGTCCTGGAGATGGGCCGGTGCCTCATGGATGCGGGACTTCCGGCGGGCGTCCTCAACATGGTCACCGGGCCTGGCCGCACCGTCGGCGAGGCGATGGTCACACATCCGCGCGTGCGGAAGGTCGCCTTCACGGGCTCCACGATCACGGGGCGCCGGATCGGCGCGTTGGCCACAGAGCAACTGAAGCGCGTCACGCTGGAACTGGGCGGGAGTGCTCCGTTCATTGTCTGCGAAGACGCCGACCTGGAGCGGGCCGTCCCCGACGCGGTGCGCCGCTCCTTTTCTCACGCTGGACAGATCTGCATCAGCGTGAATCGTATCTACGTGCACCACCGACTGTTCGCCGAGTTCACCGAGCGGTTCGTTGAACGGACGCGACGCCTCGTAGTCGCCGACGGATTGAAAGTCCCCGACGCCGACATGGGGCCGATGATCAGCGAAGCGGCCCGGCAGCACGCGCGGGAGCACGTGGCCGACGCCATCGCCAAAGGAGCGCAGGTGCTCACCGGAGGCCGGGAACCCGAGGAGGACGAATACGCCCGGGGCTTCTTCTACCTGCCGACGGTGCTGGTCGACGTGGAGCCAGCGATGCGCTGCATGTCCGAGGAGACCTTTGGACCGGTGGCGCCGATTGCCCGCTTCAGCACCCTCGACGAAGCCCTGGCGATGGCGAACGCCACCGAGTACGGCCTGGCCGCCTATATCTACACCCGGGATCTGAAGACTGCGCTGGACGCCGCTGCGCGGCTGGAAAGCGGCGGAGTCGGCGTCAACGTGAACGACATCACGGATCTGCGGATGCCGTTCGGTGGGTGGAAGGCGAGCGGTGTGGGACGTGAGCTGGGGCGCTACGGTCTGGAGCCCTACGTGGAACTGAAGCACGTCCGGCTGCGTCCTTAGCGCAGGCTGCCGTGAACATACATACTCAGCATCAGCGTGTTGTCCGCGAAGCGTTGCGTGTGGTAGCATGAGCGCACTGCAACGCCGGTCAGTATTCTCGGGAAGGAGGGATGGGTAATGGGCCTTGTAGTCGCCCAGGCGGGCGTGGCACCTTGCCCATCCCGGCGCATGGATCGCTGAAGCCATAGCGCCCTTCCGTGCGCGGCCGTGGGCAGGTGCCCGCGGCCGTTTCGTTTTCACTCCAGCACGGGAGGGTACCATCGTGGACGCTCGGCACAATCAGGAGCCGTTTGTCGGCATGGTGGTCCGCGGCAGCGGTGCGCAGGTGACCGTGCGCGATGCGGCGGGCGGCGAGTGGCGCTGCGTGCTGCGCGGCCGCCTCCGCAGAATGGTCGGGAACGCGACGAACCCCGTCGTCGTCGGGGATCGGGTGGAGGTGCGCCCGGTCGGCCCGGGAGAGGGCGCCGTGGAGAAGGTACTCCCGCGTCGCTCCCACCTCACGCGGCGCCAGCCGCTGGGGTCGCGGCGGGACACGGGGCAGCGCGGCGCGCAGGTGCTGGCGGCGAATCTGGATCTGGCCGTGGCCGTCGTCGCGGCGCCACCCCGGCCGACGGTGATCGACCGCTACCTGGCCCTGGTGCGGGCGGGCGGCTGCGCGGCCCTGGTGTGCGTCAACAAGGTCGATCTCGTGGACCGAGACGCGGTTGAGAACGCGGTCGTGCCATATCGCCTGGCTGAAGTGCCGCTGCTGTTGACCAGCGCACTGCGCGGCGATGGCGTCGACGATCTGCGCCGGCAGATCGGCGGGAAGTTGGTCGCCTTCATCGGCCCCTCCGGCGCGGGGAAGTCCAGCCTGCTCAACGCGCTCGATCCGGGGCTGAACCTGCGAATGGGCGCCCTCAACTTCGCCGGAAAGGGCGTCCACACCACGACCTGGGCGGCGACCTATCGGGTGGCCGACGGGCTGGTCGTGGACACCCCGGGCCTACGGGAGATCGGCTTCCTGGAGAACGAAGGTGCGGACGCGGCGGGCGATCTGTTCCCCGAGATCGCGGCGCTGGCCGGGGGCTGCCACTTCCGCGACTGCACGCACACGCACGAACCGCGTTGCGCCGTGAAGGCGATGTTGGAAGTTGGCGAACTCGACGAGGAGGTCTACCGGCGGTACTACCGGCTTGCCCACCGCGGCCGGCTTTGAGGAAGTGAGTGAAGTTGCGGGTTCGCTCAATGTCACGCCGAGGGCCTGGACCCCGTAGCGCTGCGCGGCGTACAGCACCAGGCTCCCCCAACCGCAGCCGATATCCAGCAGGCGCTCGCCGGGTTGCAGGCGGAGCTTGCGGCAGAGGTGCTCAAGCTTGGCCTCCTGTGCCGCATCCAGGTCTTCCGCTCCCGTGGGGAAGTAGGCGCAGGAATAGACCATGCGGCGGTCCAGCCAGAGGGCGTAGAAGTCGTTGCCGATGTCGTAGGGATGGCGGACAGCGGCGCGGTCGCGGTTCAGAGAGTCAGCCAGGGAACGCGGGGCGGTTGAGTTTTCCTTCGATGACTTTCATCGCCACGGCATAGCCCGTGAGCAGCCCGTGGTAGAAGCCGCGGTTGTCCGGGCTGCCGACCTGGCGGTGCCGCACGTACGCGCAGTTGATCGCCTTCTCCAGGCGCCGGACCGCCGGCGTCTGCGCGAACCGTCCGTGAAATCCGTGGATCTTGGCCACAAGCTCGTCCACGGCCTCAGCCTGTCCTACGCTGAACCGTCGCATCCCCGTCACCCCCACCCGCGGGATCCTCAAAGACCAGCGTCCTCCCCGGTCTGCAGGTTCATCATACTGCGCGATGTTCTTCACCCCCTGCGCCCGCTGGAACTCGTCGGCGAAGACGTAGAACTTCCCGTCGGCGGTGACGAACCAGATCTCGATTTCGCGCGGCAGTCCGGTCCGCCGGCCGGCGGTGGTGAGATAGAGAAACTGGGGCGCGGCGGCTTCGGCCGGGGCATCGCTCAGTTGAGGGATGCGGCGGTTCCCGCCAGCGTGACGCGGTTCAGAAACGCCTCCACGAC
Source organism: uncultured bacterium (assembly GCA_964358435.1). Lineage (GTDB taxonomy): Bacteria > Sysuimicrobiota > Sysuimicrobiia > Sysuimicrobiales > Humicultoraceae > Humicultor. Next base: position 3,197 of record CAYHPT010000093.1, read on the forward strand.
GTGCACCGGCACGGCGGCACCGAGTTCGGGGCCGACGACCATCGTGTTGATGCCAACGAGCCGGCGGCGGGCGTCGATCAACGGTCCACCGGAGTACCCTGGTCGCAGGTGCAGCCGCACGAGGATCCATTCCTGGCCGGCCCACGGCGCCATCACCCATTCACCGGCCTGCAGCGCCCGCGCGTCGCCCAGTTCCACCGGGGGGAGCCCAGCGGCATCGACCTGGAGCGCGGCCAGGTCGCGGCGCGCGTCGTGGGCCAGGAGCCGCGCGGCATAAGTCTGCCCGTCGGCGAGCCGGACCCGCGACGCGGGCTGTCCCACGCCGTGCGCGTTGGTGACGATCAGCCCGTCCGGGCGCCAGATGATCCCCGCGCCCATCCCGTGGCGGCCGTTGCGGATCTGCACCAGGCTGCGCTGCACGTGTGCCACCACCGATGCCATCTCACTGTTCAACTGTGCCAGGAGTTTGGCCATCCGCGGCACCTCAGCGCTCGCCGACCCCCACGGTCAGGTCGCGCACCTGCCCGCCGCGCAGGATCCGCACTGGCACGGGCTTCCCGATGCGCTCAGCGCCCAGCAGGGCCATCAGGTCTTCGAGTTCCGATACCGTCTGGCCGTCGAAGCCGACCAGAATGTCACCGACGAAGAGGCCACCCTGATCTGCGGGACTGCCCGGCTCGATGGAAACCAGCAACAGGCCCACCCGCTGTCCCAGCGTGCGCTCCAACTCCCCGACCAGGCGCACGGGCTGGGCGCCGATCCCCAGATACCCGCGGCGCACGCGGCCGTGCGCGAGGAGCGTTTCCACGACGCGCTGCAGTGTCACGGTGGGAATCGTCAGGCTGAACCCCCGCACGAGCGCCGCCGTGTTCAGTCCCAGCACGCGGCCGCCGGCGTCCACGAGCGGTCCGCCGGAGAAACCCGGGTGGAAGGGCGCGTCGGTCTGCAGGTAGTGGTCGATCTGGCTCCCTTCCGCCGTGCGCCAACTCTCGCCCAGCGCGCTGACGATCCCCAGCGTCGCGCGGACGGTCCGGCCGGGGCGCCCGAGCGCCAGGACCAGATGCCCCACGCGCAGGCCCTCGGTGTCCGCCCGCGGCGCCGCAGTCAGGCCCGGACCCTGCAGCCGGAGCACCGCCACGTCTGTGGCCGGATCGCGCCCGGCCAGTGTCGCTCCTACTTTGCTCCCGTCGGGCAGGCCGACGGTGATGTTCTCCCCGCGCTGCACGACATGGTTCGCGGTGACGATGGTCCCTTCGGCGGACCAGATGATCCCGCTGGCGGGAATGCGCCGCCGTGCCTCCACGCGGACGACGCTTCGCCCGGCGGCGTCCACGATCGCCGCCAGGTCACTCGAAAGATCAGACAGGACCGGCATTCATACTCACCCTCTTCTGCAATTCTGTACCGCCACTGTAGGGCCATGGCCGGCGCGGCACATCACCCGTTTGACCGGGGAGACCTGGAAGGACGGGCGGGTTAGAGGATCAGCAGGCCCAGGCGGGCGGCGCGGGTCACCGCTTCGATGCGGCTGTGGGCGCCCAGCTTGCCCAGGATCGCGTTGACATGGAACTTCACGGTGTGTTCGCTGATGTCCAGCCGTGCAGCGATGTCCTTGTTGGAGAGCCCCTCCGCCAGCAACTGCAGCACGCTGCGCTCGCGCCGGGTCAGGTCTTCCACCGGCGCGGGCAGTGGGCGGTCCCGGGCGGGGAAGACAGCGCCGGCGAGCGCTGGATCGACCACGGTTAGGCCCCGGGCTACGGCGTCTAGCGCGGCCGCCAGTATTGCGGAGTCGGTGTGGCGCAGGAGCAGACCGCGCGCCCCGGCCGCCAGTGCCTCCGCGGCCAGGCTCTCATCGGCGAGCAGCGCGGCGACGGGGAGTGCGTAGTCCTTGAGGTCGGCCAGATGCTCCAGCGCCGCTTCCGGACTCCAGCCCAGATCCCAGACCAGCACGTCGGGCCGGTACTGCTCCACCGCCGCCAGAATGTCGGCGTCGCCGGGGATCTGTCCGGCCACCGCGCCACCGGCCTGATTCCCCAGCAGCGCCGTCAGCCCGCTGCGCGTCAGCGGATCGTCGGCGACGATGAGAATGCGGAGTTCGGTGCGCGTGTCGTTCACGGGTGAGGCCATGATACCCCATCGGTTTCCCCGGTGGGGTATCATCCAGGAATGGCCGCCGCGGGACAGAACCTACGAGCGCGGGGATGCAG
>CAYHPT010000094.1:0-5386 GCA_964358435.1 uncultured bacterium
TCCTTCCTGCACGCGCGCTCCGCCGGAGGCGGAGAAGGTGATCAGCGGCAGACGCTGCTCCAGCGCGCGCTCCGCCGCGCGGACCACCTTTTCGCCAACCACCGAGCCCATCGATCCACCCATGAAGAAGAAGTCGAGGACGGCGACAACCGCGCGGAACCCATCTAGCGTGCCCATCCCCGTGATGGCGGCCTCGGCGCGCCCGGTCCGCCGCCGCGCCTCCTCCAGCTTCTCCGGATAGCCGGTGAATCCCAACGGATCAACCGAGGTCAGCCCGGCGTCAAACTCCACGAGGCTCCCCGGATCCAGCGTGACGGCGATGCGGTCCGGGGCGGAGAGGCGGTGGTGATAGCCGCACTTCGGGCAGACCTGGAGGTTGCGCTCCAGTTCCTTTTGGTAGATCAGATTCTTGCAGCGGGGACACTTCGCCCACAGCCCGCTGGGCATTTCCCGGCGCTGCAGCGAGGCATATTTTGGCTTGCGCAGCCATGGAGACATGATGCTGTCCGCAGCATTATACCACCGCTGCCGGGACGTCGGCGCTCCGCGCCCGGCGTGACCGTTTATAATGTAGGCGTGTTTTGATCCGGCAGTGAGGAGGCAACTGTGAGTGTTGCGACTCCCCGGCGCACGCCGCCGGGGTTCTCCACGATTGTGTTCATCGTGCTGCTGGCCCTGGTCCTGGGCGCGGCGCTCGGCGGCACCTACCTGCCGCGCTATCTCCCCCGCATCGCCAGCGCCCCACCGGCCGCGCCCGCCACACCGCTACCCGGTTCGCCCTCCACACCGGGTCCGATCCAGGGACCGGCGCTGACGATCCCGCGCGGCATCGAGACCGAAGAGTCGGCGATCATCAGGGCCGTGGAGAAGGTGCGGCCGGCCGTCGTGAATATCACTACACAGGGGCGGGTGCAGACCATCTTCGGCGTCTTCCCCCAGGAGGGCGCCGGCTCGGGCGTGATTGTGCGCCGCGACGGGCTGATCCTCACCAACTTCCACGTGATCCAGGGGGCGCAGGAGATCACCGTCACGCTGCTCACCGGGAAGAAGCTGCCCGGGCGCGTCGTCGGGTCCGACCGCTTTACCGACATGGCGGTGATCAAAGTGGAGAGCGACCGGCCCCTCCCGATGGCGGAACTGGGCAGCAGCAACAACCTGAAGGTGGGGCAACTGGCGATCGCCATCGGCAACCCCTTCGGGTTGGGCAGCAGCGTGACCGTTGGCGTGCTCAGTGCGCTGAACCGCAGTATCCAGATCGGCCCGGACTTCGTCGTGGACAACCTGATCCAGACCGACGCGGCGATCAACCCGGGGAACAGCGGGGGCGCGCTGGTGGACAGCGCGGGGCGGCTGATCGGCATCAACACCGCCATCGTGCGGGAGGCCCAGGGGATCGGATTTGCCATCCCCGTGGACATCGCCGTGACGATCATGAACCAGCTGATCAACACCGGGCGCGTAGTGCGGCCGGCGCTGGGCATCGTGCTGGGCGGCGAGATTGACCCGCAGATCCAGCAGTCCTACGGCCTGCCCACAGACCACGGCGTCATCGTGCAGGACGTCCCGGCGGGCAGCCCGGCGGCCACCGCCGGCATGGAGGCCAACGACATCATCGTCGGCATCAACGGCCAGACGATTAAGGGCATCAACGACCTGCGGCGGACGCTCTTCGAGCAGCAGCCGGGGGACCGCGTGCAGGTGGAGGTCGTCCGCGGCAGCCGGCGGCTCACGGTTACGGTTGTCCTGACGGAACTCCGTCAGTAGGCCCGCGATCCGGCGGTCCGTGTCCGCTCTGACCGCGGAGGTGCTCATCGGGCAGCTGCTGATGGCCGACTTCTCGGGCTTCTCGCCGTCACCCGAGATCACGCGCCTGATCACCGAGCGGCACCTCGGCGGCGTCCTCCTCTTCCCGAAGAACATCGAAAGCCCCGCGCAGGTGGCCCGCCTCTGCCGCGGCCTGCAGGGCCTGGCGCGTCAGGCGGGCTCGCCGCCGCTGCTGATCGCGGTGGACCAGGAGGGCGGCCCGGTGGAGCGGCTGCCGCTGGGGCTGCCCGGGGCGATGGCGATCGGGGCGACGCGCTCCGCCGCGTTCGCCGAGGAGGCCGGGCGCATCACCGGACGGGCGCTGCGCGCGGTCGGCTGCAACGTCGACTTCGCCCCGGTGCTGGACGTGAATTCCAATCCCGCCAATCCCATCATCGGCATCCGCTCCTTCGGCGAGGAGCCGGGTCTGGTGGCGGAGTTGGGCAGCGCCTTCGCCGCCGGTCTGCGACGCGAAGGGGTGGCGGCCACCGGCAAGCACTTCCCGGGGCACGGCGACGCGGAGCTCGATTCTCACCTCGATCTTCCGGTGGTGGCCCACGGGATGGAGCGGTTGGAGGCGGTGGAGTTTCTCCCGTTCCGGCACGCCATCCGGGAGGGGCTCGGTGCCCTGATGACCGCCCACATCGCCTTCACCACGTTCGGGTCGATCCCGGCTACGCTTTCCCCGCCCGTCCTCGAGGGCATGCTGCGGCGGGCGTGGGGCTTCGACGGGGTCGTCTTCACCGACTCGTTCGCCATGGTACCGATCAAGGAGCACGTCGGCGCCGGACCGGCGGCGGTCCTCGCGCTGCTCGCCGGGGCCGACGTCCTGCTGGCTCTTGGTGGTCCGGACTTGCAGCGGGAGGTCTTTGCCTCCGTGCGGCGCGCGGTAGGGCAGGGCGTGCTGAGCGGGGAGCGCCTCCGCCAGTCCTTCGAGCGCGTGCAGCGCCTGCGCGCGCGGATCACGCCGCCGGGGCCACCCGAGGAGGCAGAGGCGGTGGTCTCTTCCGCGGAGATCCGGAAACGTGCCGCGGAGATCGCCGGGCACGCGGTGACGCTCGTGCGCAACGAGGCGAGCATGGTGCCGCTGCCGGACGGACCGGTGCACGTTCTCTCCCTGGTTCCTGAAGCTCGGATCCCCGAGGGCGCCGCGGGCCAACCTACCCTGAGCGCGATGCTGCGCACCCTGCAGCGCCCGGCCCGCGACGTTCTGCTGTCCGCGGGTGATTCGTGGGATGGAGCGACCGGCGGCGGCGTCATGATCGTGGTGACGCACAGCCGGGGCCGCCCGTCGCCCTGGCAGGTGGACTTGGTGCGGCGGGCGTACGAGGCACACGGTGACCGCCTGGTCGTGGTGGCCACCGGTACGCCCTACGATCTAGCCTACCTGCCCCCGGTTTCCACTTATGTGGCCACACACGGCCGTGAGCCTGTGCTGCTGATGGCGGCGGCCCGGATGCTTCTGGGCGCCGCACCGCCGCGCGGCCGCCTGCCGATAACCATTCCCGGCTCCTATCCCGTCGGACACGGCATCGTGTGGTAGACTGCCGACATGTTCCGGGCAGCACTACGGCAGTATCTTGAAGCGGCGGCGAAGCGAGCCGTCACCCGCGGCGCTCTGCCCGACGTGCCGCTCCCGTCCGTGGAGGTAGACGTCCCCCGCGGCCGGCGGCACGCCGACTACGCCAGCAACCTGCCCCTGGCCCTGGCCCGCGCCGCCGGGCGCCCGCCGCGGGAGATCGCCCAGGCCATCGTCGATGCCCTGGAGATCCCCCCGCAGCAGGTGGCGCGGGTGGAGATCGCCGGCGCCGGTTTCATCAACTTCTTCCTGGCACCCGCGTGGCTGCACGATCTGTTGCGGCACCTTTACTCAGCCGGAGACGCTTACGGTGGGCGCGACCTGGGACGGGGGCGGCGGGTCAATGTAGAGCACGTCAGCGCCAACCCCACCGGGCCGCTGCACATCGGCAACGGGCGCAACGGGGTGATCGGCGACGTCCTCGCCAACCTGCTGGCGGCGCTCGGCTACGACGTTACCCGCGAGTACTATATCAATGATGCCGGGCTGCTGGTGCACGCCCTGGCGCAGAGTGTAGAGCACCATTACTTCGCGCACTTCGGGCAGGAGAAACCCTTCCCCGAGGACGGGTACCGCGGGGAGTACGTGCGCGATCTGGCCGTGCAGATCGTGCAGCGGGACGGCCCCGTCTGGCTGGCCCGGCCCGCAGAGGAGCGCCTTAACGCGTTCCGGGAGTTCGCCCTGGGTGAAATCCTGGCGGAGACGCGGCGGACGCTGGAGGCGTTCGGCATCTATTACGATGTCTGGTTCAGCGAGCGCTCCCTCTACGAGCAGGGCGCGGTGGATCGGGCGCTGGCAGCCCTGCGGGAGAGGGGGCTCCTCTACGAACAGGATGGCGCGGTGTGGTTCCGCTCTACCTCCTTCGGCGATGACAAGGACCGCGTGATCATCCGCAGCAATGGCTGGCCGATGTATTATGCGGCCGACATTCCCTATCACCTGAACAAACTGGAGCGGGGCTTCGACCTGCTCATCGACGTCTGGGGCGTGGACCACTTCGGCGACGTCGCCCGGGTGAAGGGCGGGCTGGCCGCCCTGGGCGTGGACACCAGCCGGCTGGAGATCCTCCTCTACCAGCACGTGCGACTGCGCAACGAAGGCGAGTTGCTGCGCATGTCCCGCCGCCGGGGGGAGTTCGTCACCCTGCAGGACCTGCTGGATGCGGTGGGCCGGGACGCGGCGCGCTACTTCTTCTGCATGTACACGCCGTCCGTGCCCATGGACTTCGACTGGCAGCTGGCGCGGGAGAAGTCCCAGGACAACCCCGTCTACTATGTGCAGTACGCCCACGCCCGGATCAGCAGCATCCTGCGCGAGGCGCAGGTCCACCCGACCGCGCGCACTCTAACCCTGCTGGCGCCGCTGCCGGAGACCGGGCGGCTGGATCCGGCCGCTGTGCGCGACGCCGACCTCTCCCTACTGACCCAGGAGACCGAGATCGCGCTGCTGCACACCCTCGCCGAACTGCCGGAGGTCATCGAGATCGCCGGCCTGCGCCGGGAGCCGCAGCGCCTGTGCACCTACGCCCGCGAACTGGCGGAGGCGTTCCACGTCTTCTACACGCAGTGCCGCGTGTTGTCTGAGGACGCCCGCCTGACGGCGGCGAGGCTAATTCTGACGGACGCGGTGCGTCTTGTGCTTCGACGTACGCTCGGACTCATCGGGGTGTCCGCGCCGGACCGGATGTAGTCGTGCTGGAGGTGGGAGGCCAAAGGGCCCCCGTGAGTAGTTCGGGGAAGGGCCTGCCCACCTGCAGCACCGCAACCCCCTAGTCGGGCGCCGCCAACCTGGGTATAGTCTTAGGAGGAGGCGGACAGCCCGACGGCGAACTGCACAGCGACCACTCGACGGAACGGCCGTTCCAAGCCCGCATCCCGTTCGACAACAATCAACTGAGCACGCCCGGGACACGCCGGCCGTTCCCCAAACCTCGAGGTCCGATTCACACACAGCCGATGTCTCGATGGTAGCTGCCCAGAGGAGACTAGTGATGCGCATGTTCGT
>CAYHPT010000095.1:0-5346 GCA_964358435.1 uncultured bacterium
GGCTGGTCGAGGGCTACAACTACGACGAATTCGTCCCGGAGAAGTTCGAACCGGGGATGAAATTCGAGGAAAGCCCGCCGCTGGGCCAGCCTGCGCCGGATTTCTCACTCTGGGACCTGGAGGGCCGGGAGACGCGGTTCAGTGCGGTCTGGTCGGCCCACACGTACACCGTCGTCGAGTTCGGGAGCTTCACCTGACCCTACTGCGGGATGGCGGCGCCATCCATGAACCAGATCGCGGAGCGCTGGGCCCCGCACGGCGTGGGGTCGATCTTCCTGTACACGCAGGAGGCCCACCCGGGCGAGTACTGGCCGCACCACACGTCGTTTGAGCAAAAGCTGCGGCACGGGCGGGCCTTACGTGACGTCCTGGGCGTGACGCGGACGATTCTGGTGGACGCGCTCGACGGCGCGTGTCACCGCGCCTACGGGGGGATGCCCAACATGACCTGGATCATCCACCAGTCGGGCGTACCGGTCTACAAGTCGGACTGGACGGACTCGCACAGCGTGGAGAACGCGATCCAGTATTACGTCGAGGCGGTCGAGCGCCGGCGCGGCGGCGAGAAACTGGCGCCTTTCAACGTCGCACGGCTGGACCTGCGCAACGCAGATCGCGAGGCGTTCTATCAGGGGTTGGAGCGCAATGGGCCGAAGGCGGTGCGGGAGTTCCGGGCGGCGATCGGGTAACCGAGGAACCCGGGAGGAGGACGATGGAAACGCGTAGGCTCGGCCGACGTGGTCCGCCGCTCTCCGTGATCGGGTTCGGCTCGTGGGCCATCGGCGGCGGTGGCTATGCGTGGGGGTGGGGCGAGCAGGACGACGCGACCTCCATCGCCGCGATCCGCCGCGCCCTCGACCTGGGGATCAACTGGGTCGACACCGCACCGTCCTATGGCCTCGGTCGCTCGGAGGAGATCGTGGGGCGCGCTATGCAGGGCCTGGCCGAGCGTCCGTTCATCGCGACCAAGTGCGGGCAGGTCTGGGACAGCGCGGGGCGTATCCGTACCAACCTCCGGCCGGCGTCCATCCGGCGCGAGGTGGAGGGATCGCTGCGGCGGCTGCGGGTGGACGTCATCGACCTTTATCAGTGCCACTGGCCCGATGCGCGCACGCCGGTGGAAGAGACCTGGCAGACGATGGCGGCGCTGGTGGACGAGGGGAAGGTGCTGTACATCGGGATCAGCAACTTCGGCGGAGGACTGATCCGCCGCTGCCTGGCCGTGCGCCACGTGGATTCACTGCAGCCGCCGTATTCGCTGCTGGTGCGCGGCGTCGAGGATGAACTCCTCCCGTTTTGCGCGGCGCAGGAGATCGGTGTGGTCGTCTACAGCCCGCTGCAGTCGGGGCTGCTCAGCGGGCGCTTCGACCCGGCCCGCCTGGGACCGGACGACTGGCGGCGGCACGATCCGGCGCACCGCCCGCCGCTGCTGCTGCAGAACCTGGTGTTCGTGGAGCGCCTGCGGGCGATCGCGGCCTGCCGCGGCAAGACGCCCGGACAGCTGGCCATCGCCTGGGTGCTGCGGCGCCCCGAGGTCACCAGCGCGATCGTCGGTATCCGCCGCCCGGAGCAGGCTGAAGAGGACGTGGGCGGGGCCGGATGGCAGCTCGCCGATGAAGAATTGCCGGAGATCGACCGGGCGCTGGCCGAGACCGGGGCGGCAGCGTAGGCGCCCGCGGAGCGCGAGATTGGACGAGCGTCTCGTGCGGATTCCCACGGGGCCGGTGATTTTGGAAGGGAATCTTTCCATTCCGGACGGGGCGCGGGCGGTTATCCTCTTCGCCCACGGCAGCGGCAGCAGCCGGCACAGTCCGCGCAACCGGTTCGTCGCCCGGGTGCTCAATGACGCGGGTCTCGCCACGCTGCTTACCGACCTCCTCACCGCCGATGAAGAGGAGGTGGACGAGGTGACCCGGCACCTGCGTTTTGACATCCCACTGCTGGCGCAGCGCCTGGTGGCGATCACCGACTGGTTGGCCGTACAGCCCGAGGCGCAAGGGATGCGGATCGGGTATTTCGGCGCGAGCACGGGAGCGGCCGCGGCCCTGGTGGCCGCGGCGGAGCGGCCGGAGGTTGTGGGCGCCATCGTGTCGCGCGGCGGACGTCCCGACCTCGCCGGTCTGGCCTTCTCGCGGGTGCGGGCTCCCACGCTCCTGATCGTCGGCGGTCACGACTTCCCCGTACTGGAGTTGAACCGGCAGGCGGCGCGCCAACTGCGGGCGGAGGCACAGCTGTCGATCGTGCCCGGCGCGACTCACCTCTTCGAGGAGCCCGGGGCGCTCGAGGAGGTGGCACGGCTTTCCGCGGAGTGGTTCGCCCGGCACCTCGCGAACTAGCGCTTCTGCAGCAGGTTCAGCCTGAAGGGTTCGACAACGACGATCTGCGCCGGGGGACGTGAGCGGAGCAACGTCTGCAGGCGCCGGCGCAATGTCTCGCCCAGGGTCATCCCGATCCATTCCTTCTCGATTGTGGCTTCCATCGCGGGCAGCGAGCGGAAGTAGTAGCGGAGAGGAAAGACCTCGCTCGCCTGCAAGGTGAAGAGGCCGTCGCGCAGGACTCGTTCGACCGCCCGGTCGGCGGCAAGGTATCGCCCGTAGTAGTCCGCCGGCTCCGGCAGAGTTCCGGCCGGTATCAGCCGGTACCCCGCGGCAATGTACACGGGCAGCCGCCTGGCGCGCCGACGGCCGGGTCCCCGCTCGGGATGAAGATCGACGACGTGACCGTGCGGGCGGAGCACCCGGTGGCTTTCTGTCAGGGCATGGACCATGCCCCTATTGGCAATTCATCAGAGGGACCAGGAAAAGAGGACGAGTTCGAAACTCCGGTCTGCGAAACGCAAAGACTCCCCCGATCCGACCTCAAATCGCGCCTTGCCCCGGTGGTGCGGCGGCGTGAACCGCTGCGCACGGGCGATGCGCTCACCGTCCGGGTCGATACCCACCACGCTGCGCAGGGCGCCGGCAAGACGGCGCGTCAGACGGCCGTCCCCGCAGCCGATCTCCAGCACCCGGCCGCCCCGCAGCGGTGCATGCCGCAGCAGCATGCGGACCTCCTTGCGTTCGGGATCGGTGCGCAGGCCTCGCATCTTCCACCTCCCAGTCGTTCGGACCGGACTGGCCTATGTGGGATTCCAGGGCCGCCGACTCTGCCCGAAGAGCCCGCGTCCGTTCGGTTTTGGCGCCGAAACCCCCCGACTCGGCCACTTCCACTCGGTTCAAGAGCCGTAACCGGTCTCCTGTTACGGGAGCGCGCAAAATCTGGGGGGGGCTAAGGAGGAGCGGAAGCCGCGTGCCGCGAACGACAGTGACCCAAAAGCAGACAATCTGCTGGTCTGACAACCGCGGGTTCGGCGACGTCGCCCGGGAGGCACTGAGCATGGACGCACCGATCGAGCGCCGGAACATCTACGAGCTCGTAGCGGAGCGCCTGCTCGAACACATCAGCCAGCGCCGCCTCCGCCCCGGGGACGCCCTCCCTACCGAACGCGAACTGACGCAGGTCTACCGTGTGGGCCGCTCCTCGGTGCGGGAGGCGCTACGCATGCTTCAGTCTAACGGCCTGATCAAACCGGCGGGGAAAGGCATATTCGTCGTCGCGGAGTTTGCCAATCCACTCAACCACTCCCTGCACCTGCTCCTCACGCTGCGCGAGACCGACCTGCGCGAACTCTTCGAAGTGCGCAAGATCCTGGAAGGGGAGACGGCGGCCCTGGCCGCCGTCCGCCGTACGCCGGAGGACCTGGCGCAGATGGAGCGGGCGATCGGGGAGATGGTGGAGGGCCTGGCCGCGCAGGAGCAGTACATCGAGGCCGATCTGCGCTTCCACCTGACGGTCGCCGCGGCCACGCGGAACCGCATCGCCCTGCGTATGATGCAGGCGGTGCGCGACCTGCTGCAGCGCGCCCTGGCCTCGATCTACTACATCCCCGGGAGCCCTCAGCGCTCCATCGAGCAGCACCGCCTGATCCTCGATGCGATCGCCCGGGGCGATGCCGCCGCGGCGCGCCAGCGCATGTCCGAGCACCTGGCGCGCGTCGAGGGGGACATTCAGCACATGATCGTGGCGCCGGGGCCGCGGACGGAGCAAGCCTCCCCGGCGCTCTCAGGAGGTCGGCGCTAGGCGATGGCCGAGCTCGGCTTCGTCGGTCTGGGCGTGATGGGCAGCCGGATGGTCAAGCGGCTGCTCGACGCCGGCCATGTGGTTACCGGCTACAACCGCACGAGGGGCAAGGCGCAATGGTTACTCGACGCCGGCATGCGCTGGGGTGAGACGCCCGCCGCGGTGGCCCGTGCCGCCGAGGTGACGCTGAGCATGGTCACGGATACCACCGCCCTGCGCGCCATCACCGAAGGCCCCGACGGCGTGCTCACCGGTCTGGGGCCGGGGAAGGTCTACGTGGACATGAGCACGGTCAGCCCGACGGTGAGCGCCGAACTTGCCGCGCAGGTCGCCGCCCGCGGGGCGCAGATGTTCGACGCCCCGGTCTCCGGCAGCGTGAGCACGCTGGAGCAGGGGAAGCTTTCCATCATGGTCGGCGGCGACCGGGCCGCGTTCGAGCGCGTCCGACCGATCCTGCAGGCGATCGGGCCGAAGGTGACGTACGTGGGCGGCAACGGCCAGGCCGTGCTGATGAAGATCGCCGTCAATCTGAGCCTGGCCGTGCAGATGTTGGCCTTCAGCGAAGGGCTGCTGCTGGCCGAGAAGAGCGGTATCCCGCGAGCCACGGCCGTGGAGGTACTGCTGAACAGTGTGATCGCCTCGCCCATGCTGCTCTACCGCGGTCCCTTCATCCTGCAGATGCCGGAGGAGGCCTGGTTCGACGTGAACATGATGCAGAAGGATATGCTGCTGGCGCTGGAGATGGGACGCAAATTGAACGTCCCGCTGCCCACGACCGCTGTGACCAATGAAATGCTCACCGCCGCTCGGGCGATGGGCCTGGTCAAGCAGGACTTCGCAGTGCTCTACGAAGTGGCCGCGCGGTTGGCCGGCGCCCGCGCCTAGGCGGGGCAGGAGGGGAGTCGCGTGCGGCGTCCGACGGCGACAGGCGAGCCCGAGGTCCTGGCAGCGGTGACACGGGACCAGTGGCTGCGCGTCTACGCCCAGATGCTGACCATCCGGGTGTTTGAAGAACACGTGCACGACCTGTGGCGCCGCGGAAAGATGCCCGGCCTGGCCCACCTCTACATCGGGCAGGAAGCCGTGGCCGTGGGAGTGTGTCAGGCGCTCCGGCCCGACGACTACATCACCAGCACGCATCGCGGCCACGGACACTGCCTGGCCAAGGGCGCTACCTTGGACCGCATGTTCGCCGAACTGCTCGGCAAGGCGGCCGGGTACTGCCGG
>CAYHPT010000096.1:0-2375 GCA_964358435.1 uncultured bacterium
GATAACGCGCGGCCTCCTGATACTGCCAGTCCACCATCACGATGTCGCGCGGGAGCCGGTCGATTTCGCGGGCGAAGTCGTTGGTGAGCAGGACGTCGCCCCACATCATCGTGCCCACGCCGCGCGCCTGGAGGAACTCGTAGAGCTTCAGCGTGTCACGGACGAACAACTCGCCGAAGCCGAGACGCTTCCCCTCCGCCGACCAGGGGAAGGGGACGACGTTGCGCACTTCATCATGGCCGATGTGCAGGTAACGCGGCCGGAAGAGCCGGATCGCCTCGTCGAAGATCGGCAGGATGACGTCGTAGACCCGGGGGTTCAGCGGGTTGTAGACGTAGCGGGCGTTGCTCTGCTCCGGTGGGATCTCCAGCAGGTCCTGGTTCTGGTTGTTGTTGTAGAGCCACTCCGCGTGACCGAGCGTCTGGATGAGCGGGATGACCTCGATGTGGTGCTCGCGGGCGGCCTGCAGGACCGCGGCGACCTCTTCCTTCGACGCCCCCGCTGGATGCCAGAGGTTGCGGGCGCTCTCCCACCGTACGTACTCCGCCTCGGCGACGATGGTGTTGAACTTGAACTTGCTGAGGATGCGGTCGATCAGCGCGACGTGGAAGGCGTCCGAGAAGTTGTCCAGCAGGATGTGCACGGCGCGCACGCGGTGGACCGGCCAGTCCCGCACCTCCGCGGCCGCGAAGCCGCCCCCGGAGCCGGCGGGCAGGAGGAGCTGCCGCAGCGTCTGCACGGCGTAGTACGTCCCGCGCCGGTCGCTGCCCGCGGCGACCACGGCCGTGGGCGTGACCTTCAGGACGTAGCCCTCCGGGCCGGGATCCGCGGGCGAGACCCGCAGTCCTTCGCGGGCGAGCAGCGTCTCCGCCCAGCGGTTGAGGGCCGGCTCCCCGAGCACGATCACACCGCGCGGCTCTGCCACCGCCGCGGCACGCACGACCGGCATCGTCCGCCCCGTCAGGGCGCGGATCTCCTCGTTCAAATCGCGCGCGGCGTAGAGGTCCTCGGCCGCGGCCTCGTCCCCGACGACGATGCGCGTCTGATCGGTCAGGGGGAAAGTCCCGGGCAGCCAGCGCAGAGACTGCGGCTGCGGGATGATGACCGGACGTCCAGTCGGTGGTGCCCAGGCGTCCGGCACGGCGCTCGTGGCCGCGCCGGCACCGCCGGCCGGCAGAACCAGGATGACCAGGGCGGCAAGGAGACGCAGCAGTCGGAGGCGGGTGAGGGGAATCAGAGCGACTACAATCGGGCGTTCCACTGCTTGACCGCCCAGTCCAGGGCCTCCTTGGGGGTCATCTTGCCGAAGAACGCGCTCTCGATGGCCTCGCGGAAGACCCGATAGAGGTCCGCGGCCTGCGGCACGACCACGGTGAGGTCCCGCGCAAACGGGAGTTCCGCCGCGGCGATCACGCGCGCCTTGTCTTCCGCCGTGGGGCCGCTCTGCTTGAAGAACGGATTCGCCGCCGCCGCTCGCGTTGAGGGCAGGACGACCGTCAATTTGCCGAACTGCAGTTGGTTCCTGTCGTTCGTCACGAAGAGGCCGAACTCCACCGCCACTTTGACGTTCTTGCTGGCTTTGGGTACCGTGACGGCCATGGTCGGCAGATGGATGGTCTTGCCCTTCCCCATGGGGTAAGGCGCGACGAGGGTTTGCGCGTAGACGTCGGGACTGTCCTGTTTCACCCGCAGCAGGAACTGCGGGCCGGTCGCCAGGATGCCCAATTGCCCGGCGCTGTAGCGCTCGGTGGCGCCGAGGAAGCCGCGCCGCAGCGTGTCCTCGGGGAAGTAGTCGCGCTTGAGAAGTTGCACGTACTTCTCCAGATAGGCCACGTGCGCCGGCGTGTTGAAGACGGCCCGCTTCCCATCGGCGCTAAGGATCGCCAGCCCGTTCTCCTGGAAGCGGTGCAGCATCCGGATCCCGTCCACGTTCGGCATAAACCCGTAGACATTGGTCTTGTCCTTGATCGCCTTCGCGTGGGCAATTATCTTGTCTTCGCTGGCCGGCGGGACGAGGGGATCGAGCCCCGCCCTGCGGTAGAGACCGGCGTTGTAGGCCAGCACGTTCGGCGCCACGTACCAGGGCAGGCCGTAATTGCGCCCGCGGTAGCGGATGGAGTTCCAGAGGCCCTCGAAGTAACGCTTCTTCTCCGCCGCCGGCACAGCGGCGTCCATGTCCACCAACACGCCCTGTTCCGCCAGGCGGATGGCCATCTCCGTGTTCAGGTTGACGACGTCGGGCGCGACTCCGCCCGCCAGCGACGCCAGCAGCTTCTGCTCGACGGCGGCAAACTGTACGTCCACCCAGCGGATGCGGATACCCGGGTGAGTGCGTTCGTACGTCGCGATCATGCCGTTGACGTAGTCGGTGAAGA
>CAYHPT010000096.1:2475-5288 GCA_964358435.1 uncultured bacterium
CCCGGGTGAGTGCGTTCGTACGTCGCGATCATGCCGTTGACGTAGTCGGTGAAGAACGGCTGGAGGGAGATGGTCCAGAACTCGAGCGTGACGTCCGGGGCCGCCGCCGCTCCGGGCGAGATGGCGGCCGACAGCAAGATCAGGGTCAGGAGTATGACGCGCTGCATCGATCCCTCCGGCGACTGATCGCGATAGAATGACCCCATCCGGTCGTTCGGGCGGGGCGCGGACAAGTCCTGCCGCCCGCGCAGTGGGAGGGCCCCGCTGCAACTGTGACAATCGTCACAGAGGTCTCTCGGTGACCCCGGCACAATGACATGGTAGGCTTCCACCATACACCGAAAGGGGTACGACGGCGCAAATGGAAAGCGCAGCGCAGAACAGATCCACCCGCGGCGCGTTCATCCTGCTGACGTTCGCCGCGGTGTTCTGGGGCGGCACGTGGGTCACCGGGAAACTCGCGGTGGACGCGATCCCGCCGCTGACCCTCGCCGCTGCCCGGTTCGCGCTGGCCTCGCTGCTGCTGTGGGGGTTGCCGCAGAGGAACTCCCGGCGGGCCCGGGCGATCTTCTCCGGGTTCTTCGTGAACACCGCGCCGGTTAGCCCGTACTCGGTACTGTTGGCGATCACCAGAGCGTCGTCGAAGTCGCGCGCCTTGATCACCGCCACCACCGGGCCGAAGATCTCCTCCTGCGCGATGCGGGCGCGGAAGTCCACGTCGGCGAAGACGGTCGGCTGGATGTAGTGGCCGTTGCCGTCGGCGGGCTCACCGCCGGCCGCTAGCCGTCCTTCCTTCATCCCGATCTGAATATAGTTCAGGATGTTCTGCTTCGCCCGGTCGTTGATCACCGGTCCGACGGGGAAATTCTCGGGTGCCGGCCCCACCTCCAGCGCGCGCACCTTCTCCACGACGGCGTCCAGGACGTTGCGGTAGACGGGCGCCGTCACCACTAGGCGCGATCCGGCGGAACACTTCTGCCCCTGGAAGCCGTAACCTGAGGCGACCGCCGCCTGCACGGCGTCGTCCAGATCCGCTTCCTCATCCACAATCACGGCGTTCTTGCCGCCCATCTCGCAGATCACGCGCTTTAGCCAGATCTGCCCGGGGCTGACCTTCGCCGCCTGCTGGTAAATGTGCACGCCGACGTCCTTCGAACCGGTGAAGGCGATCATCCGCACGCGCGGGTGCAGCACCAGAGGATCGCCCACGTCGGTGCCGGAGCCGGTGATGATGTTCAGCACGCCGGGCGGCAGGCCGGCCTCCTCCATGATCTCCAGGAAGACGTAGGCGTTGGCCGGGGAGTCACTGCTCGGCTTCAGCACCACGGTGTTGCCGGTGGCGATGGCCGCCGCCGCCATCCCCACGGGAATGGCCAGCGGGAAGTTCCACGGCGGGATCACCGCCACGACGCCGAGCGGCAGGTAGGTGTACTCCGTGTACTCCTGGGGATGCGGCGCGAGCGGGTGGCCTTTCGCGTAGCGCAGCGTCTCGCGCGCGAAGTACTCCAGATGGTCGATCGCTTCGGCGACGTCGCCGTCCGCCTCGCCCCAGTTCTTCCCGACCTCGTAGGCCTGCCAGGCCGCGGCGACGAAGCGGCGCTTGCGCAACCGGTCGGCGGCGCGCAGCAGGATGACCGCGCGCTCCTCTGCGGGGACGCGGCTCCAGGACTGGAAGGCGCGGCCGGCCGTCTCCACGGCCCGCTCCACCTCGCGCGGGGAGGCCTTCTGCAGGACCGCGACGATCTCGTCTATGTTAGACGGGTTGCGCGAGTAGAACTTGTCGTAGGTCGTGAGCCGCTGGCCGCCGATGACCAGGGGAAACTCCTTCCCCATCTCCCGGCGCACCTGCGCCAGAGCGCCCTGCATCGCTGTGCGGTCGGCCTCGGTGGAGAAGTCGGTGAACGGCTCATTGCGGAACTCCGGCAGCCCCATCGCGTCACCCCCAGAGGGAATACGCCCTCATTATAGAGGCCGAGGTTCCGGCGAGGCACCTGACAACGCACCCTGCGGCAGTATAATGCCCGGTGGAGAGGTGCCGGAGCGGACGAACGGGGCTGCCTTGAAAGCAGCTAGGGCGGAAACGCTCTCGTGGGTTCGAATCCCACCCTCTCCGCCACACCTTCTCCAGCCTACCGCACCGATCCAGCCGGAGTCCTGACGGGAGGCCCCCGTGCGTCTGTCGGTCACGGTTGTCCCCAACGCCCGAAGCACGCGAGTCGACCGCCTCGACGCGGGCCGCCTGCGGGTGGCGGTGACCGCGCCGCCGCGCGAGGGGCGCGCCAATGAAGCCCTGGTCGCCGCGCTGGCGGAGCACTTCGGTGTGCCGCGCTCGCACGTACGCATCATCCGCGGCGCGGGCAGCCGGCACAAGATCGTGGAAATCGCCGGCCGTTAGGGCGACGTCCAGGACGGCGACAGGATCACGTCCGCGACGGTCAGCGAGACCACGCGGACGATCAGCGGCGCGAAGCGTAGCCGCAGGGGGCGACCCACCGGCACCTCCACGGTGAGGACCCGCAGCACGATCTCGTTCTTCTCCTGCACCAGCAGGTTCACGGTCAGCTGTACCGCCATGACGGGCAGTCCATCGGCGGAGGCGTTGAAGGTGAGCGCGGTGGGTTCGGTATCCACGTCCACCTGCACGCGGGGCAGGATCAGCGGCCGGTAGAAGGCGGGAAAGATCGAGCGGGTGACGGTGGACGCGCGCGCCTGTCGGGGACGCGATGTGGAAATGGTGACAGTGTAGTTGCTGACCAGCGCGCGCCCCAGCGGCAGGAAGATCTGGAAGTGTTCGGCCGTGCCCGGACGCATCG
>CAYHPT010000097.1:0-3662 GCA_964358435.1 uncultured bacterium
GTGGGGCGTCTTCCTTTGTCGTCCTGGCGAGCGGGCGGGCGGAGGTGGTCATTGGCGGGCTGGGCGCCGCACTCTTCAACGCGGCGGCGCGTGGGTTGGACTTCAAAGTGGTTGGGCCCGTGCATATGGAGAAACCGCCGGTCTCCACGCCGCTGGTGGTGAGTAAGAAGGTTTACGACAGCGGCGAGATCCGTAAAGTAGCGGACCTGCGCGGGAAGCGGGTTTCGGTGAACGTGCTCGGCTCGGCCACCGAGTTCTGGCTGCAGGCGGCACTGCTGCGGGGCGGCCTGACGATGGACGACGTGCAGGTGGTGGCCGTCAACTTCCCCGATGTACCCGCCGCGCTGGCCAATGGCGCCATCGCCGCCGGGCTGCTGGGCGAACCGCTGGCCACGCTGGCCGAGGACCGGGGCCAGATCGTGCGCTTGAGCGACGACTTTATCAACGGGGTCCAGGTGACTGCCGTCTACTACAGCGGAGAGTTCATCCGCCGCGACCCCAAGCTGGCCACGGGGTTCATGGTGGCCTTCCTCAAGGCGGCGCGCGATCTCTACGGCAACGGCTACCGCCGGACCGACGTAGCCAAGATCGTGCAGAAGTACACCGGCGTTCCCGCGGACGTGGTGAAGCGGGCGAGCCCGCCGTTCCACGAACCCAACGGCAAGATGAACTTCAACGACTTCAAGCGCCTGCAGGACTTCTTTAAGAAGCGGGGTTCGCTGACGTACGACAAGCCGCTGCCGCCGGAGGCGTACATCGACACCTCTTTCGTGCGTCAGGCGCTGCAGATCCTGGGGCCGTTCAAGCCGCCGCGGTGAGGACCGCCGGGACGATCAGGCCGTGACGCTCTCCCCGACCCTCCCGCAGGTGCAGACCCGGATCGTAGTCACGGGGTTGACCAAGGTCTACCCGGGGCCCCGTGCGCCGATGACCGCGCTGCGGGACGTCACCTTTGCCGTGGGCGAGGGGGAGTTCTGCGCGCTGATCGGCCCCTCCGGCTGCGGCAAGACGACGCTGCTACACATCCTCGCACGGCTGATCACACCGACGAGCGGCACGGTGACGCTTCCCGAGAGGCGGCCGGGACCGATCCCCACCGCCGTCGTCTTTCAGGGCATCAGCACCTTGCCCTGGTTCACGGTGCAGCAAAACGTGGAGTACGGGCTCCGCCTGATGGGTGTGCCCCGGCGTGAACGGCGCGAGCGGGCCCTGCAGCATATCCGGCAGGTGGGGCTGCTGCCGTTCGTCGATGCCTTTCCCTATCAACTCTCCGAAGGGATGCGACAACGCGTGTCCATCGCCCGCGCGCTGGCCACCGATCCGGACATCCTGCTGATGGACGAGCCGTTTGCCGACCTGGACGAGCAGAACCGGCTCCTCCTGCAGGACGAACTGTTGCGCATCTGGCAGGAGCACCGCAAGACCGTGCTCTTCGTCACGCACAGCCTGGACGAGGCGATCCGCCTGGCCGACCGCGTGCTGGTGATGAGCGCCTCCCCCGGGCACATCAAAACGGAGGTGGCGGTGCCCTTCGACCGGCCGCGGGACTTTCGCGCCATCCGGCAGGATCCGCGCTACGGGACGCTGAGCGCGTACCTCTGGGACGTGCTACGGGAGGAAGTGTTGCGGGGGCGGCAGGCATGAGAAACTCTCGCTGGCTGGCCGTCCTCTCGCCGATCGGCTTCTTGCTGATCTGGGAACTGGCCAGCCGGAGCGGCGTTCTGGATCCGCGCTTCTTCCCGCCGCCGAGCGTCATCCTGCAGGTCCTCGCGGCAATGACCCGCAGCGGCGAACTGCCCTACCACGTGGTGATCAGCGTGCGCCGCATCATCCTGGGCTTCCTCCTGGGCGCGGTGCCGGCAGTGGCGGTGGGGCTGGCGATGGGCCTTTCCCGCCCGGTGCGCTCGCTGCTCATGCCTCTCGTCTCGGCGATCTATCCCATCCCGAAGATCGCCATCTACCCGCTGATCATCTTCTACCTGGGCCTGGGCGAGGCGTCCAAAGTGAGCATCGTCGCGCTGTCCATCTTCTTCCTGGTGCTGCTGAACACGATGGCCGGGGTGATCGGCCTGGAGCGCGCCTACTTCAACATCGCGCGCGCCTATGGCGCGGGGCCGTTCGGGACCTTCACGACCATCGCCTTCCCCGGTGCGCTGCCGGCGATCTTCACCGGCCTGAAACTGGGAATGGGATTTGCCCTCATTGTGATCGTCGGCGCGGAACTGCTCGGGTCGGACGCGGGCATCGGCTTTTTGATCTGGCGCTCCTACCAGATCTTCGCGGTAGACGCCATGTTCGTCGGGTTGCTCGTGACCGCGGTGCTGGGGTGGCTCGCCACCGTGGGGTTGGACTGGCTGGAGCACCGCGCCCTGCCGTGGCGGCCGTGAAGCGCGCCGCCGACGCGGCAGATCAGGCCGCGAGCACGGCACCGAGGCAGCGCCGCCGGCTGGCCATCTGGTGGCGCGCCCTGCGCCCGTTCTCGTTCACGGCGTCGATGACACCCGTCCTGGTCGGCTCCGCGGTCGCCTATCACGAAGGGCTTTTCCATCTGGTCCGCTTCGTCGTCACGCTCGTGGCCGCCGTGGCCATCCACGCCGCGACGAACCTGACTAACGACTACTACGACCACGTGCGTGGGGTGGACACGGCCGAATCGATCGGTCCCAGCGGCGTGATCCAGCAGGGACTGCTGGCGCCGCGCGCGGTGCTGCGCGGCGGCCTAGCGCTCTTCGCGCTCGGCGGCGTGCTGGGATTGTGGCTCGTCGCCGTGGTCGGCTGGCCGATCCTGGCGATCGGCGCAGCCAGCGTCCTGGCTGGGTACGCGTATACCGGGGGCCCGCTGCCCCTCGGTTACATCGGCCTGGGCGACCTGACGGTCTTCCTCTTCATGGGTATCGTCATCGTCGTCGGAGCGTATTACGTGCAGGCGGGGACGGTGTCGGTCGCGGCGGTCTGGGCGTCGCTGCCGATCGCGGCGCTGGTCGCGGCGATCATTGTGGTGAACAACCTGCGCGACATTGCGGACGACCGCGCGAGGGGTAAGCGCACCCTCGCGACCTTCATCGGCGAGCGCGCCACCCGACTGGAGTGTCTGGGCCTTCTTGTTTTCGCTTACGCGTCAGTGGTCGCGGGGGTCGCGCTGCGGGCGCTTCCTTTCTCCGCCCTCGTCGTGCTGGTGACACTACCCCGCGCCGCGCGTGTCTGGCGCGTCGTCCGTGACGGGTCGGACGCGCTCACGCTTACCGTCGGCGGGGTGCGCGGAACGGCCGACCTGCACCAGCGCCTCGGTCTGCTGCTTGCTGTTGCCTTCTTCTTCCCTGTCCGTTAACCCAACCAGGCCAGGCAAGTCCTGTGACCGATGTCACAGATCATCAGTGACCGCGGCCGTCGTTCACCTCTGGCCCCAGGTGTACCGTGAGGGGTAGAGGTTCGCCCATGCGCTACACCAATCAACTGGAGATCATGGTCAGGGAACGGCGCCGGGACATTGCCCGCGAGGTGGAGCGGGATCGGCTCCTCCGGCAGGCCACCACCGGGCGCGCGGCCGACCGCGCCGCGCGGCGAGCTTCCTGGCACTTCTGCCCGAGCGCTGCAAGACTGCAGACCGCACCGGCCCCCGTACCTCAGTCGCCCCCCTTCCCCTGAGGCGCGGGGGCCGCCTG
>CAYHPT010000097.1:3672-5245 GCA_964358435.1 uncultured bacterium
GCCTGCGGGCGGTCCATCAGTAGACGCGTTCCTTTAGGCGAGCGGGGTCGCGGAGGACGATCTTGCGGCCGCGGAGTTCGACGAGGCCCTGGGAGCGGAAGACGGCCAGGGCACGGTTGACGCGCTCCCGCGTCGCGCCGACCATCGTGGCAAGTTCGGCCTGAGTCAGATCCAGGTCGATCTCGATCCCGTCCCCCGAGACCCCGTAGCGGTCGGCGAGTTCGAGCAGCGCGCGGGCCACCCGGCTGTGCACGTCCATAAACGCCAGGCTCTCCGCGTACGCGGTGACGTGGCGCAGGCGGGCGCTGAGCAGTTCGATCAGCGCGGCGGCGAGCCCCGGCGTGGTGGCCAGGGCCTGCTTGAACGTCTCCCGGTCGATGGTGTAGGCGACGGCATCCTCCACGGCCTCGGCGCTGGCGGAGCGGGGCCGCCCGTCGAGGAGGGCGAGCTCGCCGAAGACCTCCCCCGGCCCCGCGATGTCCACCGTAAGTTCCTCGCCGCCCTCCGCCGGGACGAAGAGGCGCACGCGCCCCGACTCCACGATGTAGAGGGCATCGCCGGCCTGATCTTTGTGGAAGATCATCGTGTCGCGGCGGAAGGCGCGCCGGCGCAGGTGTCCGGCCAGGCTCGCCAGGGCCGCGTCATCGAGGCCGGCAAAGAGGGAGGCCCGCCGCAGCAGTTCGCGCAGTTCGGTCGCCATGCCAGACCCAGACCTAAATCGCCCAGACCGTGCGGGGCAGCGGGCTCAAGACCTCGGGACCGCGCGCGGTGACGACGACGATCTCCTCCAGCCTTACGCCAAACTCCCCGACGAGGTAGATCCCCGGTTCCACGCTGAAGGCCATCCCCACTTCGAGCGGCTGCTCGTTCGTATGGGTGATCGACGGCAGTTCGTGCCCCGAGACACCGATCCCGTGCCCCGTGCGGTGCGTGAACTTGTCCCCGTAGCCGGCCCGTGCAATGACACCCCGCGCGGCCAGGTCCACGGCGCGCATCGGCACGCCGGGCCTAATAGTCTCCAGCGCGGCGGCGACGGCCTCTTCCACTACCGCATGTATCTCCCGGTAGCGCGCGGTGGGCGTCCCGAGAAAAGCCATCCGGGTGATGTCGGACGTATAGCCGTCCAGCCGGCTGCCCAGATCCGCCAGCACCGGCTCCCCGGCCTGCGCCGCACGGGACGACGTGGCGTGGTGCGGGAACGCGGAGTTGGGCCCGGTGCCGACGATGGCAAAGGGAACCTCCTGGGCGCCGGCCGCGTAGAAGGCCTCCTGGGCGATCCGCGCTAACTCGGTCTCGCGCATCCCCGGGCGGCAGGCTGTAAACACCGCCCGCACGGCCGCATCCGCCGTGGCCGCGGCTCGCCGCAGCGTCGCGATCTCCTCCGCCGACTTGGTCATGCGCAGTGGGGCCATCACCTGCGCGCCGGGGACGAAACGCGCCTCCGGCCAGAGGTCCTGGAGCAGCAGGAGGGCGTCCGCGCGCATCGTGTCTCCGACGGCGACGTTCCGCGGCGGCCCGCGGCCCGTCCGCGCGTCCCGCAGCGCGCCGCGGGGGCCGGCGGCGGCGGCGGAGG
>CAYHPT010000098.1:0-5227 GCA_964358435.1 uncultured bacterium
CGGGCACCTGCTCAATGAACCCGCGGGCGCCTTTGCGCAGATCGGCGAGCGTGCGCGCACAGCGCGGCGGATCAGCAAACGGGTGTAAGGTCGTCATCATCGCTGATCTTAGGGCTCCCTAATGAAAGTCTCCGGCGGCGGGGATGGGGGCGACAATCGGGCCGCGGCAGTATCTTTCTCAGTCGGTTAGTGCATTGGGGCCGTGATGCGAGGATTGCCTGGCGGGTTCAGTCACAGGGGCTGCACGCGGACGCGGCCGGCAACCCGTCGCCCGAGCGCCTGCTCCCGTTCTGCAATCCGCAGAATGACAGGGCCGTCGAAGGGGGCGACCTGCCGGACCTCCACCTCCATTCCGGGCCGCACCCCCAGCTCCCAGAGATAGGTCACCACGGGAGTCTCCTCTTCCGGGACCGCCAGGATATGGGCCCGCTGACCGTCCGCCAGGGTGTCGAGCGGAACCCCGGGCTCGACTGCGTCACCACGCGCTCCCGGGATAGGCAGGCCGTGGGGGCATCTGGACGGCTGGCCGAGGACCTCGGCGAGGCGGGCCTCAACTTCGTCGCTGATGACGTGCTCCATCTTGCACGCCTCATCGTAGACCTTGGACAGCTCGAGGTGGAGCACGTCGGTGAGGAGGCATTCCGCCAACCGGAGACGGCGGACGACCCGGGCGGCCCGCGCCCGGCCCGCCGCCGTCAGACGGTACCCCTCGTCCACGGCCCGCACCATCCCCGAGGCCCGCAGACGTTTCAGCATCCCGTGGGCGGAGGGAGCGGAAACGTCCATGGACTCGGCGACCCTGGAGATCGTCACGGGAGCGTCTTGCGCCTGAATGGTGAAGACGGCTTTCAGGTACATCTCCACGCGCTCGTGGCTGGAGATGTCATGCACCCGCATCGGCTTTGGTTTCGTTGCTCCGCGGCCAGGACGCCGTCGCGCCATCACTACACGCCCCGTGAGTGCAACAATAGTTACACCTGCCCGTAGCCTATAGACGTCGCCGGCGCGGTCACATCGGGCCGACGCCCGATTCCCCATCAGGTGCGGTCAGGATGGGGGCGGCGGGGGCGCGGCCGGCGCTTCCACCAGGCGGGCGTACTCCTCGGCGTGCTCGTGGCGCAGGCGCTCCACGTCCATGCGGCCCGTGAACATGGCGGGATCCATGGGAAAGATCTCGGGGCGGAAGTGCGCGTTGTAGAAGTGCCAGATGATCACGGCCACGATCGCCAGAATGGCTTCCCCACCGTGCGCCACCCGGGCCGTCGGCACCAGGACGCCGGGGAAGAAGCGGGCCAGGAACTCAGGGAACCACATGATCAGCCCGGTGGTGGCCATGATCGCCGTCCCCCAGACCACCGCCCAGTACTCAAACTTCTGCCGGTAGTCGTAGCGGCCGAAAGACGGCTTCTCCCGGCGCAGCCCCGTCAGGTAGGCGATGTCCAGGAGCACGTTGCGGAAGTCCGTGAAGCCGAGGCCCATCGCGCCCCGCTCCCGACCCGCCCGGCGAGCCGCGACCACGGCGCCGATGTGATAGAGGGACTGCAAAATCAGCAGGACGGCGAAGGTGCGGTGGATCAGGCGGGTCGCCTCGATCCCGCCCATCAGCCGGATGATCCGCTCCGCCCACCCGGTGTAGAAGTACTTCTGCGGCAGGCCGGTGAAGGCCAGTATGTTGAACGAAAGGATGAGGAAGAAGTGCTCCGCCCGTTGCGCCAGAGTGAAACGCTGCACCGTCGGCCCGCGGGACCGGCGGATCATTCGCGCAGTCCCTTCAGGCGGTCCCCCGCCCAGCGGCCCAGGTCGAGTACGGTAAGCATCACCAGGAACCCCAGCACGGAGGGGATCAGCAGCCGGTAGAAGACCTGCACGTAGTACACCAACGGGCTGGCCTGCGGGCTGGGCGTCTTGTGCTCGGTCCACGCGCTGGCGAAGAACCGGCCGGCGGTGGCGTGGCAGTTCCGGCAGGTGGTAAGGATGTTCCGCGCTGCCACCGGCGCGGCGGGGTCGCCGGTGTCCTTAATGTTGTGCACGCCGTGGCAGTCGTAACAGATCGCCGCCGGCGTGGGGCTGTAGGGCTTGGTCAGCTTGTACAGGGTGGTGGTAACGCCGTGGAACTCCCGGATGTACGCCTCGTAGACAGGCCGCAGCCCGTACTTGGCCATGATCCGCGGGTCGCCGTGGCAGGTGCCGCACAACTGCGGCGTGTTGTTGCGGAAGGCCGGCGTGGACGCCGGCACGACGTTGTGCGCGCCGTGGCAGGAGGTGCAGCTCGGCACGTCCGGAAATCCCATCACCAGCGCCCGCCCGTGGATGCTGCCGGCAAACTCCTTGGCCACATCGCTGTGACAGGTCTGGCAGATCTCCGCCCGCGCTACCTTGTAGTCGCGCAAGGTCTGGGCGGCCACTTTCGGGTGCGGGTACTGCGTGTTGTTGGGGTGGCAGGTGGCGCACGTGAGGACGCTGCCGTGCACCGACTGCTTAAAGATCTTGGGGTCGATCGTCACCGGCAGGGATTCCTTACTGGGGAGGGTGAGGGTGAGCCCCTCCGCGGCGTGACAGGAAAGACAGGTCTCGTCCTCCTGTGCCGCCTGTGCCGCCGCGGTGCCCGCCAGCAGGAGCCCGGCGAACACTGCCAGGCTGACGAACAATAAAGGAAGTCGGCCCACCGCAACCTCCGACTTCACTGTACCGATCGCTCGCTGTGAAGCCATCGGGTCTTGGGCCGATTTCCCATCCTCCGCTTAGACCATGCACCGGCCGAGGCCGGGAATTGCTGCCCCCGTCGCCCCTGACGGCGTCAGAAGCACGCGGCGTTGATCCAGGAGACGATGAACGTCGCCACTGCGGCGGTGAGCAGAATCATCGCCAGGTAACCCAGCATGGCGTAGCGCTCGCCCCGTTCGGGCATCTGCCTTTCCTCCCCACTCCGCCGCTCCAGGCGCGGCGGGCCCGCGGGTCAGCGGGCCAGCAGCACGACGTAGGTGGCGTACAGACCCGCGATCACCATCAGGGCGCCCACCAGACCCATCATCAAGTGCAGGCCGATGGCCAAGCCGTCGGCGGCGGTCATGTGCACCACGTCGCCCTGTGTGACCCGGCGCCCGCCAACCCGGCGCAGCCGGCCGGTCGCGGTCAGGAGCAGGAAGGTCCCCACCGCCACCAGTGACCAGAAGACCAGGAACGCCAGCGCGATTCCGATCGGGTTCATCCTCCGTCCCTCCCCTCAGGCCGCGGGGGCGGCGTGCGGAACCGCTTCCTCGATGGCCTGCACAATCGCCTCGAGTTTCCCGGCACCGCTCCCCTGGCCGTCGTAGATGCGCATTCCGTCTTCGATCAGGTCCAGCACCAGCACGCGGACCCGCTGGCAGACCCGGATGATCTCGGCGATCGCCAGCGGGTGTTCCCGCTCCACGATGCGGTCCGCGACGACGACGTCCGGCCGGCACTGCAGGATGGCCGGCACCGCCGCGGCCGTCTCGCCGGCGACACCGACGATCTCCATCCCCTCGCGCCGCAGCAGCGTCTCCATGGCCCGGGCGAAGAGCGGGTGCCCGTACCAGATGAACACTCTCGCCGCCATCACGATCGCCTCCACCTCTACCG
This sequence comes from uncultured bacterium, assembly GCA_964358435.1. Classification (GTDB taxonomy): domain Bacteria; phylum Sysuimicrobiota; class Sysuimicrobiia; order Sysuimicrobiales; family Humicultoraceae; genus Humicultor. The sequence goes on from CAYHPT010000098.1 coordinate 3,604, forward strand.
TAGAAGCGGGAGGCGTTTGCGCCCATCGAGTGGGCGGGCGATTCACCACCCCCAAACCAGGCTAGAGAGACGCTCCCGACAGGGCGGGTTCCTCTGGCCCGACCGGATCAGCGGAGGGACTAGATGAAGTGCGCGGTTCGCCCGATGAGCTGGTCCTGAGGAACTAGTCGCATGCGCCAGCCACGCCCCCCACGAGGGCTCCGTCGGCCTCCTGTGCACTGCATGCACATGTAACGGCATCCACGGCCCGTCGAATGCATTACCCGTCGGGGCAGCGAGCAGACCCCCCGCAAACCGGCGGTGCAGCCGGCGATAAGTTCGGCGGACATGACCACTGGGGAACACCCTGTCCAACTGGCCTATGCCGCCAGGTTGCTCTCGACGCCGATCCGGCTGAACATCTTCACAAGTCTCCTCCGGGGCGAGGCCTCCGTGAGTGAGCTCGCTGCCCGACTCGATCGTGACCGGCATCGGCTCTCCTATCATCTGGCGCTCCTGCAGAGGCATGCTCTGATCCACCCGGTGCGAAATGGCCGCCTCATCGTCTACCGTGTCGACGGGCGGGCGATCAGGCCGGTGCTGACCGCGTTGACCCGCCTGCGAATCCGACACCCACCCCGTGTTGTGAGAACGTCGGTGCGCGGACGGCCGCGTACTCTCAGGGCAGACCTGCGGCAGGCGCGAGGCTGCTACGACCATCTGGGCGGGCTCGCGGGGGTCTATCTTCTGGAAGAACTCCTCCGCCGGCGGTGGCTCTTCCGGCGTCTCGCAGACGGACAGCCGACCTACGCGCTGACGACCCGGGGAGCTCAGGCCTTGATGCGTCGGCGCGTCAACGTGCTGTGGGCCGGACGGCGCCGGCGGAAGTTTGCGTACGGCTGTCCGGACTGGTCGCCCAGCCGCCTGCACCTCGGAGGGGCGCTCGGGGCGGCCGTGTTCGAGAACCTGATTCGCAGCGGGGTCGTCCGCCCGGAGGGAAACGCACGGCGCGCCGTCTTGCTGCGCCCCCTAGCGTCTTGGCTGGACGGACGGGTGGGGAAAGCTTCTAGATGACGTTGGCTTCCTGCCGGAACGCGCCCGAGAGGAATCGGGTGATGCTGAACGAGGTGAGGTCAACGGTCTTGGATCCGCCCGTGATGATCAGTTCGGCCAGGCACTCTCCCACGGCCGGCGAGAGCATAAAGCCGTGCCCGGAGAACCCCGCGGCCATGATGAACCCCTCCAGATCGGGTACCCGCCCGAGGATGGGGTTGCTGTCCGGCGTCGTGTCGTAGAGGCCGGCCCAACCCCGGCGCACGCTGGCCCGCGCCAGCGGCGGGACGCGGTGCAGCGCATGCTCCACGACCCTCTCCAGAAACGTCCAGTCCACGTTGGTGTTGAAGGAAGGCGGTTCGGCCAGGTCGGTCATGCCGAACAAGATCCCCGGCCCCTCGCGGCGGAAGTAGAAGTGGGGCTGGAAGTCGATCACCATGGGCAGCCGCTCCGGGAGTTCGCTGAAGGGTTCTGTGACGAACACCTGGCGGCGGTACGGTTCGATGGGCAGCGAGAGCCCGGCCATCCGGCCTATCTCCGCGGCCCACGCCCCGGCCGCGTTGACGACCACGTCCGCGGCAAACGGCCCCTG
>CAYHPT010000099.1:0-5221 GCA_964358435.1 uncultured bacterium
GCCGCGTGGGCCATCGGCGCGCACCGGGGGTACGTCTACGTGCGCGCCGAGTACCCGCTGGCGGTCAAACACCTGGAGGCCGCGATCGCGCAGGCCCGCGAGGCCGGATACCTCGGCACCGACATCCTGGGCGCGGGGCTGAACTTCGACGTCATCGTCAAGGAAGGGGCCGGCGCCTTCGTCTGCGGCGAGGAGACCGCGCTGATGCACTCCATCGAAGGCAAGCGGGGCACGCCGCGCATGCGCCCGCCCTATCCCGCAGAGTCGGGATTGTGGGGTCATCCCACCAACATCAACAACGTCGAGACCTACGCCAGCGTCCCCACCATCCTGACCGACGGCGCCGCGTGGTTCGCCGGTCTGGGCACGCCGCAGAGCGGCGGGACGAAGACCTTCGCGCTCACCGGCGCGGTCCGCCTCACCGGCCTCGTGGAAGTCCCCATCGGGATGACGCTACGCGAGGTGATCTTCGGCATCGGCGGCGGCATCCGCGAAGACGGCGCGTTCAAGGCGGTGCAGATCGGCGGGCCGTCAGGTGGCTGCCTGCCGGCCGCGCTGCTGGACACGCCCGTCGACTACGAGCCGCTGCGGGCCACCGGCGCGATCATGGGCTCCGGCGGCATGGTGGTGGTGGATGAGGGGACGTGCATGGTCGACTTCACCCGCTACTTCCTCAGCTTCACCCAGAGCGAGTCGTGCGGGAAGTGCGTCCCCTGCCGGATCGGCACGCGCAAGATGCTGGGCATCCTCACCCGCCTGACCCGCGGGGAAGGCCGGCCCGACGACCTGGAGCGTCTGGAGCGGGTGGCCGACACCGTGCGCACCACCTCGCTGTGCGGTTTGGGGACCACCGCCCCGAACCCCGTCCTGACGACCCTCAAGTACTTCCGTGATGAGTACACGGCGCACATCCACGAGCGGCGCTGCCCCGCCGGGGCGTGCGCGGCGCTGAGGTGAGGGCGATGGCCACCCTGACGATCAACGGCCGGCCGGTGGTAGCCTCCACGGGCGCGTCGGTGCTGGACGCGGCGCTCTCTGCCGGGATCGAGATCCCGCGCCTCTGTCATCACCCCGAACTGTTGGCCTGGGGCGGGTGCCGCCTCTGTCTGGTCGAGGTGGAAGGACAGCGCGCGCCGGTCCCCGCGTGCGGCCTGGCGGCCAAAGAGGGGATGGTCGTCACCACGCGCAGCGAGCGGCTGACCGCGCTGCGCCGGGAGGTGCTCGACTTCCTCCTCTCCGACCACCCGCTGCACTGCGTCATCTGCGACAAGGCCGGCCGCTGTGACCTGCAGCGCTACGCCTACGAATTCGGCCTGCTCGACAGCAGCCACGAGAAGGAGTTCTCCCGCACTCTCTACCAGGACGACAACGCCTTCTTCATCCGCGACCACCAGTACTGCATCTCCTGCACGCGCTGCGTCCGCGTCTGCGACGAGATCGTGGGGGCGACCGCGATCGAAGTGTCGCAGCGCGGCTTCGGCTCTTACATCGCCACGCCGTTCGACGCGCCGCTGGTCGAGACCACCTGCACCTTCTGCGGCAACTGCGTGCAGGTCTGCCCCACCGCCGCCCTGCTGCCGGTGGGGCGGCTGGGCAAGGGGAGGGAGTGGGAGTTGACCCACACACAGACCACCTGCCCCTACTGTGGCACCGGCTGCACCCTCGACGTGGCCACGCGGAACGGCGAAGTCGTCTATGTCTCCGGCGTGCCCGAGGCGCCCGTGAACGGAGAGTTCCTCTGCACCAAGGGACGCTTCGGCCTGGGATTCACCACCCACGCCCACCGGCTGCGCCGGCCATGGGTGCGGCGCGACCTGGCCTACACGCTCGGGCTAGTCCCCGATCCTCCGCCGGCGGCGTTGGGACGCTCACCGCTGGTGCGACCGCCCGGCCTCGGCGACACCCACGTGGAAGTCGATTGGGAGACCGCCCTGAATCTCGTGGCCGAGAAACTGGCCGCAGTGGTGCAGACCGCCGGGCCCGACGCGGTGGGCGGAGTCGGCTCGGCACTGGCCACCAACGAGGACAACTACGTCTTCCAGAAGTTGATGCGGGGGTCGATCGGCACCAACAACGTCGACCTCTGCGCCCGTCTCTGACACGCCCCTTCGGTGGCCGGTCTGGCCGCCGCGTTCGGAAGCGGGGCGATGACCAACAGCATTCGCGAGATCCGGGATGCCGACTGCATCTTGGTGATCGGCTCCAACACCGGCGAGTCCCATCCCGTCATCTCGTATGAGGTCGTGCGGGCGGTCAAACGCGGGGCCACCTTCATCGTGATCGACCCGCGGAAGATCAGCCTGGTGCGGCACGCGGCGCTGCACCTGCGGCCGGCGCCGGGCACCGATCACGCCCTGTACCTGGCGATGTTGAACACCATCGTGGCCAACAACTGGCACGACCGCGCGTTCATCGCCGAGCGCACGGAGGGGTTCGCCGATCTGGCCGCGTCGCTGCAGTCGTGGACGCCGGAGGCGGCCAGCGCGGCCTGCGGCGTCCCGGCGGAGCAGATCGTGGAGGCGGCCCGCTGCTACGCCCTGGGGCTGCGCCGGCAGGCGTCTGCGAACGGCGCCATACCGCCCTCCCGCGGCGCGTCCTCCATCCTGTACGGCATGGGGATTACCGAGCGGGCGAACGGCACCGAACTCGTGAAGACCCTGGCGAACCTGGCGATGATCACGGGGCAGATCGGCCGGCCCTCCACCGGCGTCAACCCGCTGCGGGGACAGAACAACGTGCAGGGCGGGTGCGACATGGGGTCGCTCCCCAACGTCTACCCCGGCTATCAGAAGGTGGAAGACCCCGAGGTGCGGGCGAAGTTCGCCCGGGCCTGGAGCCGACGCCGTGCGAAGACCGAGCCGCTGGACCTCCCCACGTCGCGCGGCCTGACCTACATGGAGATGCTGCGCGCCGCCGCGTCGGGGCAGATCAAGGCGATGTACATCGTGGGCGCGAACGCGGTGATGACCTGCCCCGACTCCGGCCTGGTGGAGCGGGCGCTGCGGGCGCTGGACTTCCTGGTGGTGCAGGAGATCTTCCCCACGGAAACGGCGCAGCTGGCGCACGTTGTCCTGCCCGCCGCCTCGTTCGCCGAGAAGAGCGGCACTTTCGTCAACACGGAGCGGCGCTTCCAGCTGGTACAGCCGTTCCTCCCGCCCGTGGGCGAGTCGCGCCCCGACTGGCAGATCATCGGTGAGGTGGGCCGGCGTCTCGGCCGGCGGCTGCGCCGCCCGCTGCGCTGGGACTACGCCTCCGCGGCGGAGGTCATGCGCGAGATTGCCGCCCTGTGCCCGACCTTCGGCGGCATCAGCCACGCGCGGCTGGAGTCCGGCGGCCTGCAGTGGCCCTGTCCCTCGCCGGACCATCCCGGCACGCCGTTCTTGCACCAGGGGCAGTTCGTGCGCGGCAAGGGCAAGTTCCACGTCACCGCGCCGGCGCCGCCGTTCGAACCCACCGACGCCGCGTACCCGCTGGCGCTCTCCACCGGTCGCATCCTCTATCACTACAACGGTGGAGCGATGACGCGGCGGGCGGCGCCGCTGGCCTGGCGGGAACCACGGGCGTACGCGGAAATCCATCCGCAGGACGCCGCGCGCGCCGGGGTGCGCGACGGGCAGACCTGCCAGATCACGACCCGCCGCGGTAGCATCCGCGTTCAGGCCCGCGTCGGCGACGTGGTGTGTCCGGGGATGATCTACGTGCCGTTCCACTTCCGCGAATCCGCGGCGAACATCCTCACGCACGCAGAGAGCCTCGACGCCGCAGCGAAGACCCCCGAGTACAAGTTTGCGGCCGGGAGGCTCCAGCCCGGACGCGCCGAGCGAGGCGGCGAAGGAGAACGGCCGGTCGAGTGATCGCCGGCGCAGGCTAGACGGTCAGGCCCTCCGGATCGGTGCGCTCCACCTCGATCTCGTCGGCCCGGTGGAAACGCGCAAACGCTTCCAGCGCACGGCGCAGGTTCCGGCGCAACTGTCTCGTTAGCCGGACCTCGGGCTCCAGTTGGAGAAGGCGGACGATCAGGCGACCGCAGTCGCGGTCGAGCCGCGGGTCCATCCGGCCGATGAGCCGGTCGCCGGCGAGGACCGGCATTGCATAGTAGCCGTACCGCCGTTTTGCCGCGGGGACGTAGACCTCCCACGTGTAGTCAAAGCCGAAGAGATCCGCCACCCGCTCTCGCCGCCAGAGGAGGTTGTCCAGCGGTGGGAGGAAGCGGATCAGGGCATCGGGCGCAGCCTTCGCACCCTCGCGGCGGGCGGCGCGGTCAATCCTCTGCAACCGCTCCAGGTCCTCGGCCAGGATGAAGTACTCCCGGCGGACGCCGTCCACCGCGAGCGGGACTACGGCGCCCGCCTGCACCAGCCGCTGGACGATGGCGCGCCGCTCGGGCGCGGGGATCCGTCGCCAGCCGAAGCGGAAATCCCCCAGATCAAACACGCGGAAGGCCCGCAGGTACTTGCCGAGCAGCGCCCCGTCGGCCTGATCGTCCGCGATCTCCTCTGCCTGCCGCAGCAGGTCCGCCAGCACCACCTTGTGCGGGAGATCGAAGTAGCGCTCCGTCCCCTCCCGCCGCACGACCATGACGCGCCCGGCGTCCCAGAGCAGGTTGAGCGCGTGGGAGGTGGCCTTCGTCTTCGGATGCTGGTTGTCCCAGTAGCCATGGACGCGGTGCTGGGAGGTAAACGCCCGGGACGGCAGCGGACCCTCCGCCGCGAGGCGCGAAACGACGTGGTCGACGACCCGCCGCAGCCGGGACAACTCCGGCGCCAACTGCTTCTGCAGCCGGCGCCGCTTGGCCTCGAAGATCGGATAGTCCTCGATGGGGAGCACACAGGCGGCGTTGGCCCAGTATTCGAAGACGCGGCGCTGCGCCAGCAGACGCTCGAGCGCGGCGGGTGCGTATCCCGAGAGGCGGGCCGCCAGGACCAGGTGCTGGTTGCGCTCGACCGCGGCCACCGGGTCCAGTTGCACGCACTCCAGGCGGCGGACCATGCGGAGGACGCGGGCCGGAGCGGCAGACCCTGCCGCCTCGTCCGCTCTGTCGATCGCCAGGGCTTGTGCTTCCAGGAGAAAGCGCCGCAGTCCTTGCGTACTGACGCGGACGAGTTTAGCCGGCATCGTGCCGATAGACTTACGGATCCGTGGCGGCTGAAGCTACGACGGAAGTCAGGGCCATCATCGGCGCTGCAATTGCCTATGGCTCGACATCTTCAAGCTTAACTCC
>CAYHPT010000100.1:0-2518 GCA_964358435.1 uncultured bacterium
CTGGCCAAGCAGGCCGACCCGGGGCGTTTCGGCAGCATCATCGGTGCGCTCGTCGATCACATCGAGGTGGAACCGCGCTTCCGACCCGCCGTGGAGGCGGCGCTGGGCCGCCGGCTCTTCTGCCTGCTGACCACCGGGACGGAGGTCCTGCGCGACGCGCTGGCGTACGTGCGAGCAGACGGCCGCGGCCCGGTCTCGTTCCTGCCGCTGGACCGCGTCGCCAGCCGGCATCCTAACGGTCCGCTGCCCGAAGCCAGGGGGGTACTCGGCAGCGCATCGGGGTTTGTCAGCGCGCGGGGCCAGGCGCGCAAGGCCGTGGAAGTACTGTTGAGCGACGTCGTGGTGGTGGAAGATCTCGACGTCGCGCTGCGCCTGCTGGCGTCGGGGCACCGCGGACGGGCGGTAACGCTGCAGGGTGAACTCGTCTCCCCCGACGGCGTGATCTCCGTGCGCGGCAACGGGAACGGCCATGGGTCTCCGCTTGCCCGACGGGACGATCTGGACGAGAACCGGCGCGACCTGCAGACCGCCATGGCTGCACTGGCGCAGGGGTGTGAGCGTCAAGAGGGACTGGAGCGGGAACTGGCGGCCGTGCGCGCGGAGGCTGCGAGGCTGGAACAGGAGCGGACGCAGCTGGACCACGCGCTCACGGAAGCGGAAGCCGCGCTGGCGTCCGTAACGCGCGAGCGGGCGCGCCTCCCCGTGGAGATCGACGAGGTCAAGACTGAGACCGCCGCGCTGGTGGGGGCGCTCGGCGAGGTGGAGACGCGCAGCCGGTATCTTGCCTCCGAAGGGGAGAGACTGGATGCCGCCGGCCGCGAGACGGAGGCGCGCCTCACCGAGCGGCGTCGGGTCTGGGAGTCGCGCGGCGCCGCCCTGGCCGAGCGCCGGCGGCAGGGGGAGGAGGTCCGTATCCGGCTGGCGGAACGGGCCGCCCGGCGGCAGGCCCACGCGGCGCGGGAGAAGGACTTCGCGGCGATGCGCGACGGCCTGGCGGCGCGGCACATGCAGTTGCTCGCCGAGGAGGCCGCGCTGACCGCGGAGACTGCGCGCCTGGAGCGCGAACTGGTGGCGGCCCGTGAAGAACACACGCGCATCACGCGCGAGCAATCGGACCTGCAGGAACAACTCGCCGCGCTGGAGCGGGAGCGGGCCGCGCGGGATGAGGCCACGGCGGCCGCACAGGAGGCGGCGGCCCGGGCCGATGAAGAGTCGCGCGCGGCGGAGGCCGCCCTGCACCGGGCGGAATTGCGCGCCACGCAGGCGGAGACGGAGTGGGGCGCGGTGGAGCGGCGGCTGGCGGAGGCCGGGCTATCGTGGGAGCAGGCGGAATCGATCCATCTTCCGCTGCCGCGCGATGAGGCGCGGGGCCGGCTAGAGGCGCTGCGCGGACTGGTCGCCGCGCTCGGCCCGGTGAACCTGCGGGCGATCCACGAGCAGGACGAACTGGCGGCGCGGATCGACCGGATCGCGCGCCAGGTGGAAGACATCGAGGCTGCGCGCGTCGCACTGAACGAACTGCTGGAGCGCCTCGACAGCATTCTCCGCGTGCGCTTCCGCGAGACCTTCACGGCGGTCAACGAAGAGTTCGGACGGCTCTTCGTCCGCCTCTTCGAAGGCGGCTCCGCGCACCTGGAGCTCGTGCAGGAGACGCCCGAGGAGGAACCGGGGCTCGAGGTCGTCGTCCGTCTGCCCGGCAAGCCGCCGCGGTCGCTGGCGGCGCTCTCCGGTGGAGAACGCGTGCTGGTGGCGTTGGCGCTGCTCTTCTCCATGCTGCGCGTCCACCCCAGCCCCTTCTGCGTCTTCGACGAGGTGGAGGCGGCCCTCGACGACGCCAACACGCAGCGCTTCACGACATTGCTGCGAGAACTGGCGGAGTCGACCCAGATCATCGTCGTCACCCACAACAAGGGGACGATGGAGGGTGCGGACATCCTCTACGGCGTGACGATGCAGGAGCCCGGCGTCTCCTCGATCCTGTCGGTGCGCCTGGGCGAGCGCGAGCCCCGCGCCGAGCCACGCCGGGCGGAACCGGTCAAGTCCGGGCGGTAGATCCCCTCCCTTGCGACCATGACCGCCGAGAGGCGCCCCTGGTTTCAGCGTCTGCGCGAGAGCCTCACGCGGACGCGCGACCAGCTCGCCATTCGCCTGGAGGCCTTGGCCGGCCGGGCCATCGATGACGCCTACCTGGCCGAACTCGAAGAAGCGCTCATCCTGGCGGACGTCGGCGCCGCGACGGCGGCGGAGGTTACCTCCCGCCTGCGCGGGGAACGGGGCCTGCGCACGACGGCCGACGTGCAGGCGGCGCTGCGCCGCATCCTGCTGGATCTGATCGGGCCGGCGGTGCCGTTTCAGGTGGAGCCCCCGCCGGCGGTCGTTCTGGCCCTCGGCGTCAACGGCAGCGGGAAGACGACGACGATCGCCAAACTGGCGTACCGGCTGCGCGGTGAAGGCCGCACGGTGCTGCTGGCCGCCGCCGATACCTTCCGCGCCGCCGCCATTGAGCAACTGCAAATCT
>CAYHPT010000100.1:2528-5186 GCA_964358435.1 uncultured bacterium
GGGCCAGGGGGCTGGCTGCGGCCTGCCGGGCCTCGAGGGCGGTGACCCGGGCGCCGTGGTCTTCGACGGTCTGCAGGCGATGCGGGCGCGCGGGATGGACGTCCTGATCGTCGATACCGCGGGCCGGCTGCACACGAAGGTCAACTTGATGGAGGAACTGCGCAAACTCAACCGGATCATCGCGCGCGATGCCCCGCCGGCGGTGGAGCGGCTGCTCGTGCTGGACGCCTCCACCGGCCAGAACGCCATCAGCCAGGCCCGGCTGTTTCATGCGGCCGTCGATGTCACCGGTATCGTGTTGACCAAACTCGACGGGACCGCCAAGGGCGGCATTGTCCTGGCCATCGGCCGCGACCTGAAGCTCCCGGTGAAGTTCCTGGGGACAGGGGAGCGGCTGGACGACCTCACGCCGTTCGACCCCGAGGCCTTCGTCGATGCGCTGCTGCCGCAGTAACGGCCACACACCGGAGGAGGTCGAACTCCTGCCGAAGTTCGACGACGCGTACACCGAATACATGAAGTCGACGAAGATGTTCATTCCCTACGTCCTGTAATCCCGGTGGGGGCCTGCACAGTCCGGCCACTCCGTACAGAGGATCACGACTGGGTCCGCCGGTTCATCGCCGAACGGTGGGGATCGGAGCTGGTAGTGGCCCACGGTGTGATCTATCGCCCGCACGAACTCCCGGGGTTTGTGGCTGAGCAGGACGGCCAGCGGGTCGGCCTTGTGACCTACCAAGTGAGCGGCGATGCCAGCGAGATCGTCACGCTGGACAGCTCCCGGCCGGGGATAGGCGTTGGGACCGCCCTGATCGAAGCCGTGAAAGAGGCGGCCCGCGCAGCCGGCTGCCGGCGGCTCTGGCTGGTCACCACCAACGACAATCTGGAGGCGCTGCGCTTCTATCAGCAGCGAGGCTTTGTCCTGGTGGCGGTGCACAGAAACGCGGTGGAAGCCGCCCGGCGCCTGAAGCCGGAGATCCCGCGCGTCGGCGCCCACGGGATTCCCCTCCGCGATGAGATCGAACTGGAACTCCTGCTGGATTGACCCGGTGGCGCCGCTGCCGTAGACTGTAAAGGTCAAAAACTTTACAGGTGGGTCGCGGTGGACGACAGGCTGGGGAACCGCCTCCACATCATTCACCTGTTTGACGTCTACGGAGGGCTGCTTACTACCAGGCAGCAGCGCCTGATCCGCCTGTACTACCACGACGATCTCTCGCTGGGGGAGATCGCGGAGCGGCGGCGGATCACTCGCCAGGCGGTCTATGATAGCCTGCACCGCTCCATGGTGGAATTGACGCGCTTCGAGCACCACCTCGGCCTGGTGCGGCAGCGGACCTCCGGAGCAACCGAGTGAGCGCGCACTACTTCAGCCCTGCGCCGCAGGCGGGCCACCGGGTGCGTGAGGTCAGCGTCACGCTGCGCGGCCGGACCTTTCGCTTCTTGACCGACCGCGCCGTCTTCGCCACCCGGGGGGTGGACCACGGCACGCGGCTGCTGATTGAGACGATGACTGTGCGCGAGGGTGACGTGATCCTTGACCTGGGGTGTGGCTATGGGGTGATCGGCCTGATCGCGGCGGCGCTGGCGCCGCAGGGGCACGCTCACCTGGTGGACGTGAACGCGCGGGCCGTGGACCTGGCGCGGGAGAATGCCGCCCGCAACGGGATCGCCAATGTCACGGTGCACGTGGGAGACGGAGTGGAGCCGGTGCGCGGGATCGCGTTTGACCTGCTCCTGACCAATCCGCCGGTCCGCGCCGGCCGGACCATCGTGCTGCGCTTCTTCACCGGCGCGCGGGACGTCCTGCGTCCCGGCGGCCGTTTCCTCTTTGTCGCCCGCACCGGTCAGGGCGCGCGCACACTGGCTCGCCACGTCGCATCACTCTTCGGCAACGTGACGGAACTGGCGAAGGGCGGCGGCTTCCGCGTGTACGGCGCGACGAAGGAGACCGCGGATGTTTGAAACCCTCCAGGCGCGCCTGGGCGAGATCATCCGCCGGCTGAGCGGCCGCGGCTACCTCCAGCCCGAGGACGTGGATGCGGTGCTGCGCGAAGTGCGGATGGCCCTCCTCGAGGCCGACGTCCACTTCGCCGTCGCGCGCGATTTCGTCGCCCGGGTGCGCGAGGCGGCGGCCGGCCAGGAGATCTGGAAGAGCCTCTCCCCGGCGCAGCAGGTCATCAAGATCGTGCACGACGAACTGACGCGCCTCCTCGGCGGCGCGCACCGCGAGTTGCGCTTCGCGCCCAGACCGCCGACGGTGTTCATGCTCGTCGGTCTGCACGGCACCGGGAAGACCACCAGCGCGGCCAAGCTCGCCTATCACTTGAAACGCCGCGGCCGACACCCGCTGCTCGTGGCGACCGACATGCGGCTCCCGGCGGCGGTGGCCCAGCTGGAGGTCGGGGGGCAGCAGGCCGGGGTGCCGACCTTCACGCAGCCGGGCGCGACCGACCCCGTCGCCGTGGCCCGCGCCGCGCTGGAGGAGGCGGCCCGCGCCGGACACGATGTGGTGATCATCGACTCCGCCGGCCGGCTGCATCTGGATGAGGAGTTGATGGCGGAACTGGCGCGGATGCGCGCCGCGGTGCAGCCCACCGAGGTGCTGCTGACGCTGGACGCCATGACCGGTCAAGACGCCGTCACCATGACCGAGCA
>CAYHPT010000101.1:0-5168 GCA_964358435.1 uncultured bacterium
ATCGGAGATGATACCGAGCCCGGCTCGGTCGGTCCCACCTCGAGCGGGGGGCGCAGCACCGGCTCGAGCCGCGCCGGCGGGGGCGGCGCCATGGGCTCGGGCGGTTCGGGCGGCTCAGCCGGCTCCAGCGGTCGCGCGGCCGCGACGGTTCCTCCTCGGTCATCTGGCCCAGCGCGCGCAGCGTGGCTTTCACCACCGACTCGGTCTCGCTTATGCGCACGACCTCGCCCCCCACATGCACCAGGGACGACTCGGGCGCGGCGCCCCGCGGCGGGGCGAGCGTGATGCCTACCAGCGCGACCTGCACACCGGCAAAGGGCATGATCGCCACGGACTCGAGCGCGGCCTTCCATCCCACGTCTTCGAGGACCTTGCTCATCGCCTCGAGGGTGGCCTGGGCGACGGTGCGCAGGCGGAAGGCGCCGCCGGGGGAGGACTGGGCCACGCCCATGGCCTGCTTCTGCGTCCCGTCGCGCTCGTAGCGCAGGTCCACCAGGACGCGCGTCGCGCTTTCGGTCAGGGTTTCTTCGATGCGGAAAAGACGGAAGCGAGTGGGCGGTAGGCGGCCGGGCTCCGGCCGGAGGTGCGCGATATGCAACCGCCACCCCTCCAGGTGCAGCCCGTATTCGCTCATCAGCGCGGCACTGACTGTGCGGCGCAGCCCGCCGTCGTCGCGCTCGCTCTCGGTGGTCAGGAAGATGCGCTCGATCTGCCCGTCCTCGTTGGCGACGACGCGCGCCGAGGCCACGCCCTCCAGGCGCTCGAGGAACTCCTCCATGTCCTCTGCGTAGACTTCTTTGGTCATGGCCGCAGTCGCTCCGGTGGCCTCACCATTGTACCGGAATGGACTCCCCCGCGGCGCCGGATCCGGCTAAAACCGGGGGGTCGAGGCCGGCCGGGCGATCGGGTCCTCGATAATGAGACCTTCACCACCCAGCGCTTTCCTGGCCTGGCCGGCGATCAGAATCCGCACCCTGAAGACACCAGAAAACTGTGTTCCCGTAAAGACAACCTGCCAGACGCGGCCCTGCATGCTGGAGGATCCCCCGCCCCGCTCCAGGTCGGCGGAGAGGTCCACCACCGCCACCCCGCCGGCCACCGCCAGCCCGCGCAGCGTCGTCCCCGCGGGGATCTCCGTGGACAGCCCCAACGCGCGCTCCCCCTCCGACGGCCCGGCGAGCAGCGCCTCGTAGGCGCCGCGCAGTCTGGTCTCCACGCTGCGGGCCAGGACGAGGCGGGTCACCGGGGCCAGGGTAGCCTCACCATCCTGCCCGCGCGTGAAGTAGATGGTCACCTCCGTCGGGATCGGGCGGATAAAGAAGAACCAGATCAGCGCCGGGCCCAGGATCAGCAGGAAGGCCAGCAGTGTACGTCTGGTCACGAGTGTTCTCCGATCAGGGTGAGGAATTCGGCTTCGTTCAGCAGGCGGATGCCGCGCTTACGGGCCTGCTCCGCCTTCGACCCGGGCTGCTCGCCGACCACGATGTCGGTGGTCCTGGCGGTGACGCTGCTGGCGACCGCGCCGCCCAGGGCTTTGACCCGCGCCTCCGTCTCCGGCCGGGCGAAGCGCTGCAGCGTGCCGGTGAAGACGAACTGCCGCCCCCTCAAAGGCCCGCCGGCCGGCGCTTCCGGGGCCGCGGGGGTGACGCCCGCCTCCAGGAGGCGCTGCACCAGCGCCCGGTTCTCCGGAGCCTGGAAGAAGGTCACCACGCTCTCCGCGATCACGGGGCCGATCCCCGGACTGTCGCGCACGGCTTCAAACGGCGCATCCATGACCGCGGGGATGCCCCGGAAGTGCGCCGCCAGGATGTCCGCGATGGTCGCGCCGACGTGGCGGATACCCAGGGCGTAGAGCAGGCGGGTCAGCGTCGTCTGCTTGCTGCGCTCGATGGCGTCCAGCAGGTTCTGCGCCGACTTCTCGGCCATGCGCTCCAGTTCGACCAACTGCTCCAGACGCAGCGCGTACAGGTCGGCCGGGTCCCTGATGAGCCCCTTCTCGACCAGCCGCAGCAGTGTCTTCCAGCCCAACCCTTCGATGTTCAGCGCGTCACGCGAGGCGAAGTGGATCAACCCGCCCATCACCTGCGCCGGGCAGGTGGGGTTGGGGCAGCGGGTCACCGCCTCGCCCTCCGGCCGCACCACCGGCGTGCCGCAGACGGGGCAGGCCTTCGGCATCTCGAAGATTCGCTCGTCGCCGGTGCGGCGCTCGGTCAGGACCCGCATGACATCCGGGATGACCTCCCCCGCCCGCTGCACCACGACCCAGTCGCCGATGCGCACGTCCTTGCGGCGGACCTCGTCCTCGTTGTGCAGGGTGGCGCTCGTCACCGTCACACCGGAGACAGCGACGGGATCCAGCGAGGCTACCGGGGTGAGCGCGCCGGTCCGCCCCACGTAGACGACAATGTCGTTGACGCGCGTGATCGCCTGCTCCGCCGGGAACTTGTAGGCGATGGCCCAGCGCGGCGCCTGGCTGGTCGCGCCCAGTTCCGCTTGCTGCGCGATCGAGTCCACCTTGATCACCACGCCGTCCGCCTGGTAGGGCAGGTCGCGATGCCGCGCCGTCCACTCCCGGACGTATCCCTTCACTTCGTCCAGCGACTCGCAGCGGCGCCCGTGAGGATTCGTGCGGAAGCCCGCCTCCCGCAGCCAGGCCAGCGTCTCCCCGTGCGTGCGCAGATCCAGGCCCTCCACCGCACCCACACCGTAGACGAAGATGTCGAGCGGCCGGGACGCGGTGACCTGGGGATCGAGCTGCCGCAGCGAGCCGGCGGCGGCGTTCCGGGGGTTGGCGAAGAGCGGTTCCTCTCGCGCCGCCCGCTCCTTGTTGATCGCCTCCAGCGCGCTCCGCGTGAGGTAAACCTCGGCCCGCACCTCCACCAGGGCCGGTGGAGGCGGCACGCGCAACCGCAGGGGAATGCTGCGGATGGTGCGCAGGTTGGGCGTCACGTCCTCGCCCCTCTGCCCGTCGCCGCGGGTGGCGCCGCGGGTGCAGCGGCCGTGCTCGTACATCAGGGAGACGGCCGCCCCGTCGATCTTCAACTCACAGACGAATGCCACCGGGACGTCGCCGAGGATGGTGATCACCCGGCGGTGCCAGGCCTGCAGTTCCTCCTCGCCGAAGGCGTTTGCCAGGCTGAGCATCGGCTGGCGGTGCACCACCGTGGCGAAGGCCTCCGACGGCGGCGCGCCCACCCGCTGCGTCGGCGAGTCGGGGGTCGGCAGTTCCGGATAGCGCTCCTCCAGGTGACGGAGTTCGCGCAGCAGCGTATCATACTCCGCGTCGCTGATGGTTGGGGCGTCGAGGACGAAGTAGCGGTAGTTGTGTTCCTCGATCTCGCGACGGAGCTGTTCGACGCGGCGGACGACCTCGGGCGGCGCGGTGGATTGCGTGGCCACAGTGTACGTGAGTGTAATCGTTAGGCGCGGACGGTGGCCCCGTGCGGATCCACGTGCACGGTGCGGACCGCTGCCTTGACGTTGTGCCGGGCGAAGGCCTGGCGCATCGCCTCCCCAACCCGCTCCGACTGGCCGGGCGGGCTGAGGGCGGCGACCGTGGAGCCAGAGCCCGCCAGCACCGCCCCGTAGGCTCCCGCCTCCCGCGCCGCCGCCACCACGTTCGCGAAGCCGGGGAGCAGCCTCGCCCGGTGCGGCTGGTGGAGGCGGTCGTTCAGGGCGGCCGGCAGGAGGGCCGCGTCTCCGGTCAGCAGCGCGGTCACCAGCAGCGCCGCACGGGACAGGTTGAACACTGCGTCCGACAGGGAAACGGTTCGCGGCAGGAGCGCGCGCGCCTCCTCGGTGGCGATGGCCAGGTCGGGGATGGTCAGGATGATGTCCAGGTCCAGCCGCGGCAGGAAGCGCCCGGCGCGGACACCGCCGTCTGCGGTGACCACGACCACCCCGCCGAGCAGGGCCGCGGCGACGTTGTCCGGGTGGCCCTCCAGTTCCGCCGCCATCTCCAGCAGCGTGCTGCGATCTAGAGGGTTCCCCAGGAGGTGGTTGGCCGCGACGAGCCCGCCCACGATGGAGGCGGCGCTGCTGCCGAGCCCCCGGGCCACCGGAATGGCCAGGCGGGCGTCGATGGCGAAGACCGCGTCGCGGCCCGCCCGGCGCGTGACCGCCTCGGCCGCCCGCGCCACCAGCGGCGTGGGAATCCGGCTGATTTCACCGGCGCTCTCGCCAGAGAAAACGACCGCCGCTCGGTCAGCGATCGCGACGCGGAAGCGATCGTACAGGTCGACGGCCATGCCCAGCGCGTCGAAACCCGGGCCCAGGTTGGCAATCGTCGCCGGCACGGCGACCTCAATGGTCATAAAGGGGATGCGACGCGGCGGGGGGTGCTCAGGCGCCCCGCTGCAGCGGTTTCAGGTAGGGAGTGATTTTCTCGACGATCTGGCGGGCCTCGTCCTCCTCAACAAGGAGGCCGAAGCGGTGGGTCGTCCCGGCATGCTCAAAGGCCACGTTTCCCCCGGCGAGGCCCCAGTACCGCAGGTATCCGGACCAGCCCCAGGGATCGCCGAAGAAGCCGGCCGGGCGGAGATTCCTCATATCGGCGGCGGGGTAACTCTTGGTCTTCCCCAGGCCTAAGAGATCACGTCGCACGGTCAGTGCGCCGCCGGCGACGGTGACGATCTCCTTCCCCCACCCGGTCCAGAGCCAGATAGCCGCCAGGACCACCGTCAGGGCCAGCCAGATCAGCAGCCAGAGGAGGACAAACGCGCCGCCGGGGATCCGTCCGGTGAAGTAATCCCACAGGATCGTCACGCCGACCGCGAGGACGAGCGCAAGCATCAGACTCCCAGCGATAAGAAAATACCAGGCGCGCCCGGACCGTCGGGGCCCGATGCGCACCTGGAGATTTCCTTCACCCGCGGCGTAGGTGATGCGATCGGTCATTGTGACGGCGATTCGCCGCCCGCCGCGGCAGTTCCTTTACCGGACCGTCGCCGAATCGTTGGTGTAGTTGGACTGCAGGATCCACTTCTCCGGGTCCGCCTCCACCTTCGTCACGCGGCGCGGCGTGGTCTCGGTGACCTCGACGGTGGCCCCGCTGCCGACGTCAACGCGCTTAACCACCTTCTCGCCGCCCTCCTGCTCAAAGAGCACGTCCACGGGCATCGCACCCGTACCGGCGTTCCGCACCTTCACCGTTGTGCGGAACCCGCCCT
>CAYHPT010000102.1:0-5149 GCA_964358435.1 uncultured bacterium
CCCGCGGGCGGCACGGCTGCGCGCCATCGGCCGGCGCCTCGCCGAGCGGGCGGGCGTCCTGCCCCTCTTCGAGACGGCGGAGACGGTCTACCGGGTGATGAAGGCGGGGACGGACCTCCCGGTGAACGTCGACTTCTACTCCGCGGTAATCTACCGGGCGCTCGGGATCCCCATCGACCTGTGCACCTCGATCTTCGCCGTCGCGCGCGTCGCCGGCTGGTGCGCCCACATCATGGAGCAGTACGGCGACAACCGCCTGATCCGGCCGCGGGCGCACTACACCGGTGTTGAGCCGCGGCCGTTCGTGCCGCTGGAGGCGCGACCCTAGCGGTCGGCGGGAGTGGGTGGGAGGGATTCAATGGTCGTCTGGATTGAAGAGGAAGCGTACCTCACCGCGCCGGAGGTCTGCGCGCTCCTTAGCGTCAAACCCCAGACGCTCTACGCGTACGTCAGCCGGGGCGTCCTGCACAGCTACCGCCAGGGGAAGCGGCGGCAGCGGCTCTACCTCCTGCGGGAGGTGGAGTCGCTGTTGCGGCTCCGTCCGGCGCGGCCGCAGCCGCGGCGGACCGGCCTGCCCCGGGCGGAGGAGTGGATTGGGGACGCCTAGGCGCTAGGACGGCTCGCGCAGGATCGCGGTGCGGGGGCTGGTCAGGAAGCGTGCCCGGAGGTCATCGGGAAGCGAGTCCGCAACACGCCGCAGCAGGACACGCAGCGCATCCCGATCCTCCGACTGATGGAGCAGTCTGTAACGGGCCTCCCGGGCGCGGAGGTCCAGCGGGACGTTGCCGCAAGCGCCAGCGAAGCCAATCGCCTGATCGAGCCGGGTAACCGCGTCGTCCGGGTTCCCGTCGTGGACCGCCAGACGGGCTTCTAGGATGGCGAGCGCCGCCTGGTGGGGCGGGGCCCCCCATTTCTCCACGCCCGGACGACGCGCTGCGGCGAATCGACGGAGGTCCTCCACGCGGCTCGCCTCGGCCAGCGCTTCCCCCACGGGAAGAATGGCCTCACCGTCGTCGGGGATAAAGAAGTCCCAGGGAACGGCCAGGACGTCGTCGAGCGCCTGGTTCAAGGCGGTCAGGTCCCGATCAATCCGGGCCCGGTAGATCTTGGCGATCAACACGGTCTGCTGCCACCCGGGGTTCGGGGGCGTCTCGACTTTCTCCGCTTCCGCCAGGAAGGGGCGAGCCCGCTCGTCATCGCCCATTTCGTAGGCAACTGTGCCCAGGTACATCAGAGCGAAGGGCAGGTGAATCTTCGCGTACTCCTGCAGGACGGGGACGACTTCCTCGACCAGCCGGATTCCGTCGCCCCACTCGCCGATGGCGATCAGCGCGGGGGCCACGAAACTGACGGCGAACACCTGACGCCGGCGATCCCCAATCGACTGCGCGAGGGCCAGCGCCTCTCGTCCGTAGCGCAGCCCCTCCTCGTACTGTCCCGCGAACACGTAAACGACGCTCAGGTAGCTGAGGCTGGTGGCTTCCTTGGATTTGTCGCCGGCCTGCCGCGCCGCGGCCAGGCCCTCCTGCGCGGCGGCGATGGCCTCGTTGGCGTTGCCTGCCGCGAAGTGGGTCATGCAGAGCATGTTCAGTCCGCGGGCAACCCCGGACGTGTCCCTTTCCTGGCGCAGCAGGGCGATCCCTTCGTTGAGCATTGGGTCGGCCGGACCGATCATGCCGCGGTCCCAGGCGATGTTGGCCAGGTCGACTAGCGAGAGCCCCAGTGTCTGCCTGTCTCCGGCCTGCCGGGCCAGGTCGGCTGCGCGCCGGAAGTGCACCTCGGCTTCGTCCAGGCGCAACTCGCGGTGATGCACAAAGCCGACCCGGTTCTCGAGCAGGGCCTCGAGTCCCGGGTCGAGGGCATCGCGGGCCGCGGTTAGCCCCTGCTCGAAATCGGCGAGAGCGGCCTGATATGCACCCTGCAGTTGGTGCACCTCGCCTCGGCCGCGGAAGATGAGCGCGAGTTCGCGCGGTGGGAGCGCCGCCCTGCGGGCGGATTCCAGCGCCTGGTCGAAGAGGCGGATCGCGTCGGCGTGGGCGTACAGCCGGTGGGCCTTGTGCGCGGCGCGGCGGAGGTAGACCGCGGCGCGCGCGGCGTCGCCGGCCTGGCGGAGGTGCTCGGCGAGGATCTCGATGACCTCCTCGACCCGCTCGGCGACGCGGGCCTCCAGCCAGCGGGCGGCCTCGGCGTGGGCCCGGGCCCGCGGGGCCTTCGGCAGCAGCCCGTAGGCGACGTCGCGGGTGAGGGTCTGACGGAAGGCGAACTCACGCTCGTCGGCGACGGCGGAGCGGGGGCGGCTCACGACCAATTCCTTGGCGATCAGTGCATCGAGCGCTTTCTGCGTCTCGGCGAGGGAAAGACCGGCCAGCGGGGCGATCGCGGAGGGCCAGAACGCGAGCCCGATGACCGCTGCCGCCTGCAGCGCCCGGCGCTCCTCCGCGGGGAGGCGGTCGATGCGGGCAGTGATCACCGCCTGGACGGTATCGGGAATCGTGGCCCCGGGCGTGCTCCCCTCCAGCAACATCCGCACCAGTTCTTCCACAAACAGGGGGTTCCCGCCAGCCCGCTGTGCGATGGTCTGCCGCATCTCCGGGGCGACGCCCTGGCTGCTCAGCGCGACGACCAGCTGCTCCGCCTCCTGCGTCCGCAGCGGCTTGAGGTCCAGGGTGGTGGCGTCGCGCCCGCCGCCGCCCCAGCGCGGCCGGCGCTCCAGCAGTTCGGGGCGGGCCAGACTGACGATGAAGAGCGGGACGCCCTCGATCTGGGCGCTCACTTCCTCGATCAGGTCGAGGACGCCGTCGTCGGCCCAGTGCAGATCCTCGAACGCCACGACCACCGGCCGGGCCGCCGCCAGCCCCACGAGCAGACTCCGCCAGGAGTCGAAAAGGTGCTGGCGCATCAACTCCGGGGCGGCCGCCGCACCGTCCTCCGTCCCGAAGGTCAGCAGCAGCCCGTCGAGGAGATCCGTCCCGTCCGGCAGGGCGCTCGCCAGCCACTGGGCGAGCTTCGCCCGCACCACCTCGGGCGCGTCCGTGTCCATGAGTCCAGCCTGCGTCCGCAGGACGTCGATCAGCGCGTGATACCCGATCTGCCCGCCGAAGGCGATGCCGCGCCCCCGCAGCACCAGCGGCGGGGGATTCCCGTCGCGCACCTCGGCCAGGAACTCGCGCAGCAGCCGGCTCTTGCCCACCCCCGCCTGCCCGAGCACCGTCGCCAGGTGGACGAGCCCCTCCTCCCGCGTGCGCTCGTAGAGGTGCCGCAGCACCCCCAGCTCGCCGTGGCGACCGATCAGCGGCGCGGCGATGCGGCGCATCTCCGGCCGCTCCGGCAGCGGCGCCACGGCCTGCCAGACGGCCAGCGGGGCCTCCTTACCTTTGACCGCCACCGGCGGGAGTTCGCGAAACTCGATGACGTCCCGCGTCAGACGGTAGGTGCGCTCGCCCACGACCACCGCTCCTGAGGAGACAGTCTGCTGCAGCCTGGCGGCCGTGGTGACGGCGTCCGAGACGAGGAAGTCGCGGTCGAAGGTCGACCCGGAAGCGGCCACCACCTCGCCGGTGCTAATGCCGACGCGCGTCCCCAACTGCACCCCGTGCGTTCCGCCCAGGTGCTCGTTCAGCACGGGGATGGCATCGCGGATGGCCAGCCCGGCGCGCACGGCCCGCTCGGGATCATCCTCGTGGGAGATGGGCAGGCCGAAGACGGCGAGCACCCCGTCCCCCAGGTAGTTGGCGACGGTACCCTCGAATCGTTCGACGGCATGCTCGACGACCTTGTAGAACTTGCCGACCACGACCCGCGCCTCTTCCGGATCGAGCCGTTCCGTCAGACGCGTCGAGTCCGCCAGATCGACGAAGAGGGCGGTGATGACCTTGCGCGCCTCGGCGGTGAGGACGGGCGCGGCCTCAGCCGGGACGCGGGCCGGCCCGCCGAGCGGAATCCCGCAGTTGGCGCAGAATTTGGCGCCTTCGACGACGGGGGCCCCGCACTCCGGACAGGCGGCCGGCTGGGGTTTGCCGCAGTTGGCGCAGAATTTCGCACCCGCCGGGTTCTCGTGGCCGCAGTTCCAGCAGGAGCGGACATCGGTGAGCATAGCTTAAAGTGCAGTGTACCGCGCCACAGGGGGATTTGCACCTTCGGGCGGGAACACTTTCGCGGATGAGCGCAGCACGCGTGCTGGTCGCCGGCGGCGCCAACGTCGACGTCAAGGTGACCGCCTCAGGTCCGACCACGGAGGGGATCTCCACGCCGGGGCAGGTCCACGTCGTGCCGGGAGGCGTGGCCCGGAACGTGGCTGAGACGCTGGCCCGCCTGGGTGCCACGGTCCGTCTGCTAACCGTCGTCGGCAACGACGCCTGGGGGGCATGGCTGATCGCGCAGACGGCCGCCGCCGGCGTGGACACGACGGCTATCATCCGCCGTCCTGGGCAGACCGGATTCTACGTCACCATCGACGGTCACGGTGTGGCCGACGCTACGATCGTGGAGGCGACACCGGAGGAGATGTGGCTGCGCACTCCCCACGAAGATACTGACCTCGTCGTGCTCGATGCCAATCCCGCGGAGGCGGCGCTGCCGGAACTCGCTCGGCGCGCGCAGCGGTTGGCGCTGGGAGGAACGTCTCCAGCGAAAGTGGCCCGGCTCAAGTCTCTCCTGCCGCATGCCTGGCTCGTCTGTCTCACGGTGGCTGAGGCGCGGGCGCTGATTGGCCCGGACGCCGAGACGATAGAGGGCGCCGTCCTGGCCCGCATCGTGCAGACGCTTGGCCCGCAGTGGGTCCTGCTGACCGAGGGGAGGAGGGGGCTCGGCCTGCTCGGGAAGGAATGGACGGCGGTACCGGCGCATCCCGGCCCGGTCGTCAACGCCACGGGCGCGGGCGATACGGCGGCCGCCCTGGTCATGTTCGGCCTGTTGCGCGGGTGGTCTGCGGAGCGATTGCTGCCGTTGGCCGCCAGGGCGGCGACCATGACCCTGGGGACATGGGGGAATGTGCACCCCGAGGTGGGAACTGTAATGGTAGAAGGGAGAGCCTCATGACCCCGCAGAGTCCCTTTGACGTCAGCGATGAGATCCAGGTGGCGCTCGGCCTCGGCGCCTCGGTGGTCGCGCTGGAATCCGCGGTCGTGACGCACGGCCTGCCCTACCCGGC
>CAYHPT010000103.1:0-5148 GCA_964358435.1 uncultured bacterium
CCGCCCCTAATTTGTCTCTCCGCCGAAGTTTGATCGGCATGCCTGGTTTCCGTTTCGCACCAAGCGAATCAGGTTCCTTCAGGGACACGCAAGTCGCCTGGAGAGTGAGGCCAAGTGTCCGCTATTAGTATGCAAGGCGATTGATGTGCTCCGCCACCCGGTTCCGGTAGGTATCTAGTTCTTCTTCCCTCCGCCGAGGGCATTCATAGAAGCGACCAATCCGTTCGATGAAGCCCTCCGGGTTTGTCGGGTCCTGAACCCGCACAACGTCGCTCAATTTCCCCTCCGAGTCGCGGACTTTCGCCTGTGTGCCCAAATAGGCGTGAACAAGCGACCTAGCCCGTCGCCGGATGAGGACAAGCAGGACGGCTGCCACGATGAGGGCACCAGTCAGAATCCACAGGCCGTTCCCGCGCTGCTCGCCCGTCAAGAGGGCAACAAGCTGTGAGGCAACGGCGAGAGCAATCGCCGTCAAAGCCCCCTGACTATAGGTTTTCTGGTCCAGCACAATCCTAGCCGGGATTGTCCCTGCTCCCCAGACCGTGGTCATCACACGAATTACATCAACCGGGACGGCTGCCGAGGAGTAGGCGGCAAGGAAAGCTCCAGTTAGGCTGAGGATGATACTGCCCCATTGAAATCCCTCGCGGATGCTCATCTCGACCTCCCGTCCTCACTTCCGAGAGACCATCTGCGCCCACTCCAGCATCGCCGCCTCCTCCAGCCCCTCCGCGCCTATCAGGGTCACACTTGGGTCACAGGCCCTCGCACCGCCGAGGCAGGGAGGGTTCGTCTCCTTGCCTCCTCCCTACTCCCCCACATGGCCCAAGCCGATTGGTATTTCCTGGAGTCCGCACCTGACCTATCCAGTAGCTCGCGGCCCATCCCGGAAAACGTGTCACCAAACTGTCACCAAGAACGGCGGCATTTCGGCCAAAGGCCCGAGAGTGCAAGAGTCGTCAGAAAGTGCGTTCATGCGGGTGGCGGAGGGCCGTGGGAATCGAACCCACCGAAGACCTCCTGGTCTCCCACCGGTTTTGAAGACCGGGGCCCGCACCAGCGAGCACTGCCCTCCATCATTCCTATTCTATGTGGATTCGGCGCCGCCGGAATCGGGTATGTTATGATGACGGAAGTGCTGGCGCGGGGCGCACGATAGACCACACTCCGGAGGACCCCAATGCGACCTGCTCTCACGCTGATCCTCGCCGCCTTGCTGCCGTCCCTCCTCCTTCCCGGCCCGGCGGTGGCGCCCGCCCGCGCCGCGGCGACACCCTGCCCGGTGCAGGAAGGCCAGGGCATCGGCTCGGTCCGTCTCGGCATGAGCCTGGGCGACATGCTGCGCCTCATGGGGGCGCCCCTGGGGCAGGTCGCGGGCGGGCAGCGGCAGGAGACGATCTACCTCTTCGCCGCCCCCCTGAGCCAGGTCACGGTGGTTGCGGGCGAGGTGCGCCGCCTGGCCACCCGCGACGCGTCCTGCGTGACCCGTCAGGGAGTGCGCGTCGGCGACACCGAGGCCCGCGTCCGGGCGGCGTATGACCGCGCCGTGGGCATGATCCGCGCCCAGTCTGGCACGCTGGTGCGCCTGGTCCTTCCGTTCAACGGCATCGAGTTCGTCTTCAGCGGTGGGAAGGTCTCCCTGGTTGAGGTCTTCCGCGCCGAAGCCCTCCCCTCGGCGATCGCGCCCCCTGCCTCGCCCTCCCCCACGGCCGGGGCGCCTGCCGGTGTGGTCATCCGGTCGCTCACGGGAAAGATCGACGGCACGACATTCGTCGTCACCGGCTCGGTCAGTAACAGCGGCGCGCCGGTGGCGCTCTACGTGGAGATCGCGCTCCTGGGCGCGGACGGCCGGCGGCTGGCCTCCACGACCGCCCCCCTCTATCCCAATCCCGTCGGCGGGGGCAGGCAGGGGGGGTTCGAAGAGCGCCTGGCTGTGGGCGACGTCGTGGCCAAGTTCGTCGTCACGGTGCGGGCGATGAACCGCCCGCTGCAGGTGCTGGCGGAGCGCACAGAGGAGGTCAAGGACGTCGCACAGTTCTCCGGCATCCTGGAGCGGCTGCTGGAGGTGACGGTGCTCGGCGCCACGCTGGAGCGGGCCAGCGGGACCACGGTGGCGATCACCAACCGCAGCAACCTACGGATCATCGGGCTCGTCCTGACGCTGGAGATGGTTCGGACCTGCAGCAGCCAGCTCGCCGACGGCAGCCGGTTCACGTTCACCGACCGGCGGAACGGGACGGTGCAGGTGGCGGCCCTCGAGCCCAACGCCCGCGTGGAGATCCCGATCGACCTGCAGAGTCAGGGGCCCTGCCCCGGATTCCGCGGCACGGACTGGTCGGCCACCTGGCGCATCGTCTCGGCCAGGCTGGAGGCCCCGAAGCCCTAGTCGTCTAAGAACCGGAACGTCCCCCGGAGGGCGCCGGCGCGGTCAACACCCGCCGGTCGGCGACGCGCCGCGTCAGCTTGACGCCGTCGAAGTACTCCAGCAGCGCCAGCGCGAACCTGCGGCTCGTTCCCAAGGCATCGCGCAGCTGCGCGACCGTAATTTCCCCGTGCTCCTGGATGTGGGCGACGACGCGGCGTGCTCCCTCCTCGAGGACGGCGGCGGCAAAGACGACGCCGGGCGCCACCTCCACGAGCGTCCCCTCCTCCAGCAGGGACTGCATCATGTGGGCGAACCGGGCGCCCGAACCCACTCGTGTCTCAACCTCTGCCGGGGCCGGGGGCGAGAACCCACCGGTGGTGCAGGCCGTGACGATCGCTGCGCGGACGGCCTGTTCTTCTGCCGAGTGCACGGGCCGGTGGCTCGCCAGGTGCACAAAGCCGCGGGTAACCCCGACCGTTCCCCCCGCGGTGAGTCGGTCCAGCACCGCCGCAAAGAGACGGTCGTCGGCACCTGAGAAGGTCCGGGTCTTTACCTCCTCCCGGGGGAGGCCAAGGCGCCAGAGGGCCTCGCGGTGGGCTGCCGCCAGGACCTCGAGGAGGCGCGTCGTCGCCCGCTCGACCGCGCTGGCGTCGAAGAGACGCTCACGGACGTGGAGCACCTTTCCGTCTCCGACCAGACGCGCGGCGATCTCTGCCAGAGCCTCCGGCCGCTGGGCCACCGCCGGTGCCAGCCCTTCGATCGTGACGCCGGCCAGGCCGCACTGCGCGACGGCGGCCTGCACCAGAGCGCTCACGTCGGCGGTCGACAGCGATGCCACTGCGGTTACGGCCTGCTCCCCGCGGCGCCGGCGCGGCGGGTTGACCGTGATGACCTCGCCGCCGCCCAGCGTCGCCAGTGGCGAGTACCGGCGCAGGACGAAGCGGTCGCCGCGCACGGCGACAACCGGCCGCTCCAGGCGGACCTGAGCGAGCGCCTCCTTCCCCGGCGCCAAGCGCTCGCGGTCGAGCAGGGCCAGCCGGCAGAAAACCTCGGCGGTACCCAGGTAGAGGCGCACCCGCGCCAGATGTGCAAGCGGTGGCGCCGTGGCGAGCGTGCGCACGTGGACGTCCAGCAGCGTCGCCGGCTGCAGGGTACCGGGGCTGGCGAGCACCATGCCGCGATCCAGGGCCTCCCGCTCGACGCCAGCCAGGTTGAGGGCGGTGCGTGAGCCCGCGGTGACCTCCGCCACCCGCTGACCGTGCTGCTCCACCTGGCGCACCCGCACCGTCAGGCCCGCCGGCAGTACTTCGAGCGTGTCGCCCGGCCGCACGCGGCCGCTCCACAGCGTCCCGGTGACGACCGTGCCGAACCCGAGCATGGTGAAGACGCGGTCGATGGGCAGCCGCACGGGCCCATCGAGGGGGTGCGGCGCGACGCCGTCGAGGCCGCGGTCAATCTCGGCAACCAGGCGATCCAATCCCTGGCCGGTCTTTGCCGACACGGGGACGATCGGCGCGCCTTCCAGGAACGTCCCCGCCATCAGGCCGGCGATGTCCTCCTCCACCAGGAGCAGCCAGCCCGGATCCTCCACCAGATCAATCTTGTTCAGCACGACCAGGCCCTGCCGCAGATTCAGGAAGCGCAGGATGTCGAGGTGCTCGCGGGTCTGCGGCATCACTCCTTCGTCTGCCGCGACCACCAGCAGCACCAGGTCGATCCCGCCCGCGCCGGCCAGCATATTCTTGATCAGGCGCTCGTGGCCGGGCACGTCGACGATGCCCACGCGTCGGCCGCTGGGGAGATCCAGATGGGCGAAGCCGAGGTCGATGGTCATCCCCCGGCGCTTCTCTTCCTCCAGGCGGTCGGGATCGATGCCGGTGAGCCCCTTCACCAGCGCGCTCTTGCCGTGATCGATGTGCCCGGCGGTGCCGATTACGAAGGAAGCGGCCGGCGGGGGTGGGTGGGCGGGGTTCGCAGGGGTGGTCACCGGAACGCGTCGACGACGGCGTCCAGTTCGTCTGGCAGGATCGTGCGGAGGTTGAGGAGCAACCCTCCGTGCTGAATCCGGACGATGACCGGGGGGCGGCGCTCCCGCAGGCGCGCCGCCCAAGCCTCCGGCGCGCCGTCTCGTGGTTGCACCAGGACCGCGGCGGAGGGCAGCACCGCGCCCGGCAGCGCACCCCCGCCCACCTGGGCGTCCGCTGAAAGACAGGTGACCGTGGCCCGCTCCTCCAGGACCTTCCGCAGTTCGTGCGTCAGCCACAGCGCGCGGTCGGTCAGTTCGTGGGCGTCCGCAGCCAGCATGCGCAGCACGGGGACCTCCGCCCACGCCTCGTCGGGAGTCAGGTAGTGACGGAGCGTGGCGGCGAGCGCGGCGAGGTCGAGCCGGTCGATCCGCACCGCGCGGGCCAGCGGGTGGCGGCGGCAGCGGTCTACCGCCTCCGCCCGGCCGACGATAATCCCCGCCTGCGGGCCGCCGAGCAGCTTGTCGCCGCTGACGGTGACCAGCGCGCATCCCGCGGCGACCGCCTCCTGCACCGTCGGTTCCGCCGGCAGCCCCCGCGTCCGCACGTCCACCAGCGCGCCGCTGCCCAGGTCGTACATCACCGGGATGCCGCGCGCCCCGCCCAGCGTCACCAGGTCGCGCACCTCCACCTCGTGCACGAATCCGGTCATGGAGAAGTTACTGCGGTGGACTTTGAGCAGAAGCGCCGTGTTGGGCGTGATGGCGCGCTCGTAGTCGTGGCGGTAGGTCTTGTTGGTCGTCCCGAGCACCGCGATGC
>CAYHPT010000104.1:0-5107 GCA_964358435.1 uncultured bacterium
GCGCTGCAGCATGCGGAGTGGATCGGGTTCGGCAGCGGCCACCAGCCGGGCGGCCTGCGCCCCATCGGTGAGGATCAGGTCGCCGAGATCGGTGAGGCGCTGCACGAGCATCCCGGCGGTGTAGAGGTCGTCGACGCCAAAGCCGCCCGGGTTTTCGGCCCGGCCGGCGCAGATGATGACGATGCTCCCACCCTCCGCCGAGGCCTCCCAGGCGGCGTGGGCGGCGGCGGTGGCGTTGCGCAGGCAGGCCACCAGCACAACCTCGGCGGAGGCGGCGGCGTGCAGGGCGGGCGCGCCGTTGGTGGTGGCGAAGACGACGGGGCGGCCGGCGATCGGCGCGGCGGCCAGTTCGACGGGGGAGTTGCCGTAGTCGAAGCCCGGCGGCGGGAGTCCGCCCTCTTCCCCCACAAGCAACGGTCGGTTCCCGCCCGCGGCGGCACGGCGGGCCGTTTCAATGGTGGGCGCCAGGTGGATCGGCCCACAGCCGCGCTCGACCAGGACGACCAGGGTGGTGCTGGCGCGGAGCACGTCCACCACCAGGGCCACCCCCTCCGCGGGAGCCAGCCCCGGCCGCAGGGCGACGTCGATGCGTCTCGTCACCCGGTGAGTTTGCGGCGGCGCAGGTCTTCCTCCATCGCCGCCCGCAGTCGCGCGTGGATGGCCAGGGCCAGATCCTGCACCGTGGTTCCATTCCACTGCGCGTCGCGCGCCGTCAGGGTCACGATGCTGGTGCCGCGGGCGACCAGGAACCGCGTCTCCCCGTACGATTCGAGGCCGACCTCGAACGACCGCAGTTCGGCGTTGAACAATCGGTCCAGTCGTTCCGCCACCTCGCGCACGCGGTCCGGATCGGGCAGCCGCAGGACGACGCGGTCGTTCACCAGCAGCTCGCCGCCGGCGACGCCCCGTTCCTTGACCTCGCGGACCGTCAGCCGCAGATAGTTGGCGGGGATGCGCCGGATGAGGGGGATGCCCCGCCGCCGCAGTTCGGCTGCGATATAGTCCACCCGCTCCGCCGTCTTGGGGTGATCGGCCCAGGCTCCGAGATCGACGGAGGCCCGGTACTGCTCCATCCGCTCGAGTCGTTCCATCAGGGTGAGGACACCGACGGGGCTGTACGGCGTCTTCTGCAAGTAGGTGATCGCGGTGAGGTCGGCGTCGCGCTCCAGGTCGCGCGTGTAGTGCGCCAGGACGCCGATGCTGGCCAGATTGACCCCTTGCGCGACCTTCGGGTCGCGGGTCAGCGCGGCTACGAGAATGGTGATCAGGGCGGCGCGGTTCTGCCGCCGCAGCATCTCCATCCCGTGGGCGTGGGCCACGTGCGCGATCTCGTGCGCCAGGATCGCAGCGAGTTCATGGTCGCTGCGGACAAAGTCGAACATCGGCTTCGTCACGTAGATGAACCCGCCGGGCAGCGACACCGCGTTGGGCACCTCCACGTCGAGGATCTTGAAGACGTAGGCCACGCCGTCGCGGTCGGAGACGGGCACCACGGTTTTGGCGAGGCGGTTCAACCGCTCGTTGAGGGCGGGGTCTTTCACGACTTCGTACTTGGCCTCAAGCTGCGCGGCGATCTGGCGGCCGACACGCACCTCATCCGGCGTGGGGGGCGGGACCGCGGCCCAGGCCGAGGTCGCCAGCACCACCAGCCCCAGGAGGACGCCGAGCAGCCGCCTCATGCCCGCGCCTCCACCCGTTCCAGACGAAAGACCCGCCGCGCGTTAGCCGTGGTTGCCGCCGCGACCTCCGCCAGCGAGAGGCCGCGCACCTCCGCCAGCCGCTCCGCCACCAGGCGGACCCGCGCCGGTTCATTCCGCTGGCCGCGGAACGGGTGCGGTGAGAGAAACGGCGCGTCGGTCTCCAGCAGGATGCGGTCCAGCGGCGCCTCGCGCGCGACCTCCACCGGCCGCCGCGCGTTGCGGAAGGTGAGGGGGCCGCCAAACGAGAGGTAGTGGCCGCGGGCCAGACATTCCCGGGCGATCTCCGACGACCCGGAGAAGGCGTGGAAGATGCACGTCACGTCCGCGAACTCCTCCAGGATGACGAGGACATCAGGATAGGCATCCCGGCAGTGGATCACCACGGGCAGCCCGACCTCGCGGGCGAGACTCCAGTGCGCGCGGAAGAGTGCGGCCTGCACCGGCCGGGGCGCGAAGTCGCGGTAGTAGTCCAGTCCCGTTTCGCCCAGGGCCACCACCCGCGGATGGTCGGTCCATGCGGTCAGGTCGCGGACGGCTTCGGGCGGCGTCGTGCCGGCTTCATGCGGGTGGATGCCGAGGCAGGCGCGCACCTGCGGAAACCGCTCCGCCAGCGCAACGACCTGGCGGGACGAAGCCACATTGGTCCCGATGGCCACGACCGTGGTCACGCCATCCGCCGCGGCGCGTTCCATCACGGCCGGCAGGTCCGCGGCAAAGGCCCCGTCATCCAGATGGACGTGCGTATCGACCAGGTCCATAGATCGCCTCTATCCTATCATCAGAACGGTAGGCGGCCCGTTCCTGTTGCCGCCCACCCGCGGAGGTCCCATGCGCGTCCTGGTCATCGGCGGCACCGAGTTCTTCGGCAAACGGACCGTCGAGCAGTTTCTGGCGCGCGGCGATGAAGTCGTCATCTTCAGCCGCGGCCGGCGCCGCCCGGCGTTCTGGAATTCAATCGAGCACATCCGGGGTGACCGCACCGACCACGCCGCGCTCGTCCGCGCCCTCCGCGGGCGTTCCTTCGACGTGGTGGTGGACAACATCGCCTTCCGCCGGTGGCCTTCCGCCCAATTCCAGAAGACGCGGCCGATCTATCGTTACGGGAAGATCTGGCTTACGCGGAGGGGAAACGCGCGTGCGAGCAGGCGCTGCACGACCAGCGGGCCTTCCCCTTTACGATCATCCGCCCGCCGATCGTGCAGGGACCGGACGACCCCAGCCGGCGCGGCTGGTTCTGGATTCAGCGCGTCGCCGACGGCGGGCCGGTGCTCGTCCCGCAGAAGTACCCGTCGTGCGTCTGGCGGCAGGCCTACAGCGGCGACATCGCGGCCGCGGTGCTGCGGGCGGCGGGGAATCCGGCGGCGTTTGGCAAGACCTGCAACGTGGCCTCGGAGGAGATCACGACGCTGGACGACTTCGTGCGTCTCGTCGCTGAGATCCTCGGCAAGCCGGACCCCGTGGTGCCCGTGCCGCACGCCGTTCTGTCAAAAGAGGCCCCGTGGTACCGGCCGACCTTCCCCCACCGGTTCGTCATGGACATCACACGGATCAAGCAGGACCTGGGCTTCTCGCCAGCGCCGCTGGTGCAGTGGCTGACGGAGACGGTGCAGTGGCACCTGGAAGCTGGGCTGGATCCGTCCGGCGGTTACGATCGCCGCACCGAGGAGATCTCCCTGGCGTGGTCAATCAGTCGCGCCAACGAATCACGCTTGAGGGGAACCTGAGCGTTCTTGGGTGTGGCGAGAATCAGAAAAGCATCTTTCGAATCTGGCCGCTCGAGTCTACCCGTCCCACCCGCTCTCTGTTCCGCACGGCAATGATATCCCCTGAGATCTCGATTCTGCCGATCAACTCACGGACTATTGGTCTGGTGTCGTGAATCTCGCCTGTGGAATCGATCCGCCCGATGCGCAGTGGCAGCACCCCCGCCTGGTAGATGACGCCGTCGTCGTCCACCCTGTCGATTTCAACACCGAAGAGGCGACTCAGGACTTCACGGCCCTCCGAAGGCCCCCACCGAGGGGCGACGGCACGGGGCGTGGCCGGGCGCAACTCTCTGCGGCCTGAGATCGCGTCCCAGATGAGAAGCACCACGCCGATCGCGACGACGACGGCAACTACCATCGTCGCCACAACCGCGATCGAGCCGATAATCCAGGTGACGTAGAGGTACGCGGCAACTTTGATGCCGGCCCGTTGCCCCTGATCTTGCACCGCCTGGGTCCACCGGGAAACAGTTTGCATAGTCCACAGCCACGGCCGCATGCACCAGCGGACGAACCATCCGCTGGCATGCGTGGTAGCGTCGTACCGGCGTGAAACCCAGTGGTCCAGGCGGTCCACCCACGACAGGATCGCCTGCGGTTTCATGTAGGCGACATACCCGCCGAACAGGGCCGGTGCGAGGTAGAGCAGCAAGGTCAGGAAGCTCTCCATGGACCCACCCACCTTCAACTGTGCCCTCCAGATTGTGAAAGGGGGATTCCTGAGACGCTGGAAGGGTCCTTCCAGCGCACTCGAGACGCTGGGGGATGGACCTCACGTGATCCGGGCCCCAGATGGGGCGTCCTTGTCGACCGTCAGCAGGCCGATCTCGCCCTCCCACTCCGCGGCGAGCAACATCCCCTGCGATTCCACACCTTTGACCTTCCGCGGCTGCAGGTTGGCGAGGACAATGATGCGGCGTCCGACCAGATCCACCGGACGGTAGAGAGGATAGAGACCGGTGATGAGGTGGCGAACTTCGCTGCCGATATCCACTTCCAGCTCGATCAGTTTGTCGGTGCCGGGTACTCGTGTGGCTGAGATGATTTCGCCCACGCGGATGTCGAGCTTCCTGAAGGCGTCGATGCCAATATAGTCCACGTTATCCCTTCCCCTTCGTTCCCGAGGATCGCCCCTTAGCCACTTTCAGCAGGGCTTCAACGTCACCCGGTCCGCGCAGGACTACCTTGGCCTGCTCGATGCGCGGGAAGATGGGCGTGCCGGGCCGCACATGCGTTCCCGCGGGCAGCCCGCCCCAGCGGACGGCGTCCGGCAGCCGCTGCGCTGCCAGCGGCGTGGTCAGGCCCAACTGCTCCCAGGCGCGCGCGGTGGCGGTGACCAGCCAGGGCGAAAGCAGGATCGTCGCGATGCGGAACGCCTCCAGCGTATTGGAGAGGATCGTCCCGGCGCGCTCGGGCTTCCCTTCCCGCAGCGATCGCCACGGCGCTTCCCCGTCCAGATACTTGTTGGCCGCCCCGAGGATCTGCCAGATTGCCTCCAGCGCGCCACGGAAGTCCAGGCGGTCAATGAATGCGTCGACGGACGCCGCCGCGTTTACCGCCGTCTCCCGCAGCGCCGTGTCCCCGCCCTCCTCCGGGCCGCACGCGGGGACCTGCCCCTGGAAGTACCGGTTCACCAGCGCG
>CAYHPT010000105.1:0-5064 GCA_964358435.1 uncultured bacterium
CGCGGCGCGCCGCCGTTTTCCTTATAACAGGATTACTCGCGCCCAACAACAAAGTGTAGGAGTCCGTGACTCAGCCCGTGCCCGCTTCACGGCTGCGCCTTCTCTATCGCCTGCAGCAGGTGGACACCGACCTGGCGCGCACCGAGGAACGCCTCAGCGCGCTCGATCCCGGTGACGCCCTGCGCGCGCGCCTGCAGGAGGCCGAGGCCGCTCTCGCAGCGGCGAAAGAGGATCTCGCCGCCCGGCAGTCGCGCACCCGCGACCTGGAGCTGGAACTGCAGTCATCGGTGGCCAAACGCAAGCGTATGGAAGAAGAGATGTACAGCGGCCGCGTGCGCAATCCCAAGGAACTGGCCGCCATGCAGGAGGATGTCGCCG
This sequence comes from uncultured bacterium, assembly GCA_964358435.1. Lineage (GTDB taxonomy): Bacteria > Sysuimicrobiota > Sysuimicrobiia > Sysuimicrobiales > Humicultoraceae > Humicultor. Next base: position 379 of record CAYHPT010000105.1, read on the forward strand.
CGCTGGGGCGCCATTCGCGGCACCTGGAGGACATCGTCCTGTCGCTGATGGAAGAGGTCGAAGCGCTGCAGGACCGCGGGCGCACGCTCACCGATGAGGCCGCCGCCGCACGCATGGACCTGGAGCGGCACGTGGAAGCCTACCAGCACGAGCAGACCGCGCTGACGGCGGCGCTCGAAGACCTGCGGCGGCAGCGTCCGGAGGTCGTCGCGACGATCGACGAGGATCTGCTGCGGCGCTACGACCGAATCCGCGAGCGTATGGGTCCGGTGGCCGTGGCCGCGGTGCGGAAGGGCGTCTGCGAAGGATGTCACGTGGCGATTCCCGAAGGGCGGGTGCGCCGGCTGGCGGAGGAGGAGGATCTCCTCCTGACGTGCGAGCGCTGCGGCCGCATCCTGGTGCTTCCCGAATGACGTCTTCCGGGCAGCGAGGCGACCACCGGTGAAACGGGTGCTGCACGTGGACGGGGCCTCCCGCGGCAATCCCGGCCCGGCGGCGATCGGTGTCGTCATCGCCGACGCCCGCTGGAAAGTGGCGGAAGAGATCGGCGAGTACATCGGCGAGGCCACCAACAACGTCGCGGAATATAAGGCGCTGATCCGCGGACTCTCCGCCGCCCTGGCCCAGGGCGCAAACGAGGTCGAGATCCGCACCGACAGTGAGCTGCTCGTCCGCCAGGTGCAGGGAGCGTTCAAGGTGAAAAGCCCGGCGCTGCGGCCGCTGCACGACGAGGTCAGCGCGCTGCTCGACCAGTTCGGCCGCTGGGCGATCCAGCACGTTCCGCGGGAGGCCAATGCCCGCGCGGATGAACTGGCGAATCAGGCCCTCGACGTGGTTCAGCCGCGCGACTGGGTCGAGTACAGCGTGCTGCTGCAGGAACTCCCAGGCCGTGTGCGCGCCATCGTCCCGGCGCTTCCCGGCATCGAGGCCACGGCGTCCTCCCGCGCCGAGGCGATCGAGCGGGTGAAGGCCCGTGTCGAGAAATATCTGCGGCGGCTGCGCGATCGTGGGCAGTCCTGGCCGCGGGAGGAGCGTATCCGCATCCGCCTGGACGAAGGCTCGGAGGTTTGAGCCCCCCGCGGCGCTGTGATAGCATTTGTGGTGGAGCAGGTCGGGTAGCCGCGGGCGTACACCGCGGGTGCACACGCGGTCAGGCGCTCGAGGAAAGTCCGGGCTCCACAGGGCAGGGTGCTGGGTAATCCCCAGCGGGGGCGACCCCAGGGAAAGTGCCACAGAAACATACCGCCGCGGGCGGCTTCGCCAGCGTCTGCGGTAAGGGTGCAAAGGCCGGGTAAGAGCCGGCCGGCAGCCTGGTGACAGGCTGGCCAGGCAAACCCCACCCGGAGCAAGGCCAGGTAGGGGGAGATGAGGTGGCCCGCCGACTCCCCGGGTAGGCCGCATCAGGCCTCAGGCAACTGAGGTCGCAGAGAGATGGCTGCCCCGGACCGTTCGCGGTCCGGACAGAACCCGGCTTACAGACCTGCTCCGCTTCGCTTTCTCCCGCGCAGACCCGCGGTTTCTCCGCCCTCTCTTCACGCTTTCTTTACGAGGCATCTGCTAAAGTTCTGACTACAGGCCCGCGGGCCGAAAGGGAGGACGTTTATGCGCCTGAGAGATCTGCGCATCCCGGTCCTGGTGATGCTGGCGGTCGCCCTGACGCTGCTGCCCGCGCAGGCTACGGTCCGTCCGGCGAGGACGAACTCATCACCACGATCCGGGCGCTGACGCGCTGATTCGCGCGTGAGGGTGGGATGGCGCAGACGGTGCTGGTCGTCGAGGACGACGCGAAGATGGTCAACCTGCTCCGCCTCTACCTGGAGCGCGAGGGGTACGGGGTGGTGACCGCCGCGGACGGCCGCGCCGCACTCGAGGTGGCGGACCGGGCACGCCCCAGCCTCGTCATTCTGGACCTGATGCTGCCGCACCTCGATGGGTATGAGGTCTGCAAACGGCTGCGCGCCACCTCCGACGTGCCGATTCTGATGCTCACCGCGCGCGTCGATGAGGTGGACAAGTTACTGGGACTGCAGTTGGGCGCGGACGACTACGTGACCAAGCCCTTCAGCCCGCGCGAGGTCGTGGCCCGCGTGCGGGCGATCCTCAGACGCAGCGGGCGGGAGCGGCGGGAAAAGGTTCTGCGCCACGGCGACCTGGAGGTGGACGTAGAGCGGCACCGCGTCACCGCAGCCGGGCAGGAGGTTCACCTGACGCCTACCGAGTTCAAGATCCTGCAGGCCTTTCTGGAGGCGCCCGAGCGTGCCTTCTCCCGCGACCAGCTGCTCACCGCCATCTACCCTAACCACGAGGCGGTCGTTGTGGATCGGACGATCGACGTGCACGTCGGGAAACTCCGCGCCAAACTGGGCGATGACCCCAGCCGCCCGCGCTACATCGCCACGGTGCGCGGCGTCGGCTACAAGCTGATCTAGGGCCGCCCCATGCCCCGGACCCTGCTCTGGAAGCTGCTCGCGATCAACCTCCTGGTCGTCGGCGTCGCCGTGGGGGTGGCGGCCCTGACCATCGGGTCCCTGGCCAACTCCATCTTCGCCAACCTGATGAAGGAGTTTCACATCGAGGTGGACGTGATGCACCGGCTGTTCGTCGCCGCGATGGCGCGGTCGCTGGTGCTGGTCAGCCTGATCGCCGGCGGGGTCGGCCTGCTGTTGAGCGTGGTCCTCTTCCGCCGCGTGGTGGATCCCGTGCGGCAGATGATGACGATGGCGGAACGGATTGCCGCCGGCGACTACGCCGCCCGGGCGCGCGCCGGCGCCTCCGACGAGATCGGCCGGCTGGCCGAATCCCTCAACCGGATGGCGAAGGGATTGCAGACGTTGGAGCGGCTGCGCAAGGACCTGGTGGCCGACGTCGCGCACGAACTCCGCACGCCGCTGGCCAACCTGCAGGGGTATCTAGAGGCGATCACCGAGGGCGTGACCCCGGCCTCCAGCGAGACCATCTCGTCGCTGCACGAAGAAGTCCTGCGCCTGGTGCGGCTAGTGGAGGCGCTGCACGAACTCTCGCTGTTCGACGCTCGCCTGCCCCGGGCGCGGCTGCAGCCGGTGGACATGGCCTCGCTGGTCCCTCGCCTGGTTGACCTCCGGCGGGCGGAGTGTGCGGCCAAGGGCATCACCCTGCGGAGCCGGGTCACGGTGAACGGCGTGGCCCGCGCCGACCCGGACCTGCTCTCGCAGGCCCTGCACAACCTGGTTGATAACGCTGTGAAGTACACCGCGGCCGGCGGTGAGGTGTGGGTCGAGGTCGTCCCCGAGGGCGCCGGAGTGCGCATTGCCGTCACCAACACCGGCGAAGGGATCGCCCCGGAGGATCTGCCCTTCATCTTCGAGCGCTTTTACCGGGGGGAGAAATCGCGATCCCGCGAACTGGGCGGCGCCGGCATCGGCCTGTCCATCGTGCAGGAGGTCGCCCGCGTGCACGGCGGGCAGGTCGGCGCGCAGAGCCGGGACGGCCTGACGAACGTCTGGCTCACCCTGCCCGGGACCCCTTCTTAACACCTTCTTTACCGAACCCTTGCCACCGTTTAACGGTCCTCTGCCACCCTGGAGTTGAGGTGACGCAATTCATGCGCAGACGCTGGTGGTGGATTCTGGCCCTCGTGGTGATGGTCGGCGCGCCGCTGGCCTGGTATCTGGGGTCCCCGCTCTTTCTGAATCGCGCGGTCGATGAGGCGGCTGTGGCCGGAGCGGACGAAGTGGCCCGCGGGAGATTCGTCGGCGCCGACGACTTCCACAAGGGTCAGGGGCCCGCGGTTATCGCGCAGGCCGGGACGCAGCGCGGGGTGCGCTTTGACAGCTTCCAGGTGACGAACGGGCCGGACCTGTACGTGTACCTGGCAGTCCACCCGGAGCCCCGCAGCCGGCAAGACGTCGCCCAGGGTTATGTCAGCCTGGGGAAGCTCAGGGGCAACATCGGCGCGCAGAACTACGAGATCCCGGCGGGGACGGACCTGGCCAAGTACCGGTCCGTCGTGATCTACTGCCAGCCATTCCACGTCGTCTTCGCGACGGCCACGCTGCAGGCGGCGCCGTAGGATGATCCGTTCGCGCACCGTCATCTGGCGCGGATTCATCGCCGGAGGCATCGCCGGCGCGATCGTCGCCGTGCTGATGCTCCGCGGTGTCTTCACCGACGGCCTCCCTGTGGTGGCGGTCTCCCTCTGGGAGCGCGCGACCCGGCTGATCCCGCTGCAGATCTTCGGCTTCTTCATCGTCCGCTTCAAGTTCGCCGCCAAACCTCTGGGGTTCTGGGGGATGCTGGCGACGCTCGTGATCGGCTGGGCGGTCCTGGGCGCGGCGTTGAGCGCGTGGCCGCGCCTGCGGGGGCGGCCGGCGGTGACGATCGTGTTGGCGTTTCTGGTGACGCTGCCCCCACTGGCGGTCACCGCCCTCGTGCCTGCGGCGGGGTATCTGCAGGCCAGGCTTGAGGCCGAGTCCGCCGTCGTCTCTCAGGCGTATCTGCTGGGCCGCGTTCTTCTGGAACTGGCCTGGTACGCGCTGGTCTTCGCGCTCGTGTACGGGCTGCTGGCCGTCCGGCGTCCGGCGCAGGGTGCGGTTGTCCCGGAGCGCGCATCCGCCGGGAAAGGTGAGGCCACCACGCAGGATGATGCCGCAGTGAGCCGCCGCAAGTTCCTCGGTCGGGCCTTCGGGCTCGTTGCCGGGGCGCTCACCG
>CAYHPT010000106.1:0-5058 GCA_964358435.1 uncultured bacterium
GAACCGCCCCCGCCCACCCAGCCTCCGGCAGGGCAAAGGTGATCTCCGCCTCGGCGGCGACCTCATCGCCCACGCGCGCCACCCCCCATATCTTGCCCAGTCGCCCGCGCAGGGCGCGCAACTCCACGTCGATGCGCAGCGTGTCCCCCGGAACCACGGGGCGGCGGAAGCGGCAACGGTCGATACCGGCGAGGTAGGCCAGGCGGCCCCGCAGGTGCGGGGCATTCAGAAGCAGGCACGCCCCCACCTGGGCCATCGCCTCAACGACCAGCACGCCCGGCATGACGGGGAAGCCCGGGATGTGGCCGGAGAAGAACGGCTCGTTGATCGTCACGTTCTTGATCCCGACGACGCGCCGCTCGTCCACTTCGGTGATCCGGTCCACGAGCAGAAACGGATAGCGGTGCGGCAGGATGGCGAGGATTTCATCAAGACTCAGACCGGACATCACCCGTCCCTCCAGCGGCGCGCAATCTCCCGGGCCAGGACCAAGTGCAGGGCGTGGCCGCCGCGCACAACCTCAACATACCCCTGCAGACGGGTCCCGAGCAGGGCCAGATCTCCGACCAGGTCGAGAATCTTGTGCCGGGCTGGCTCATCGGAGAAGCGGGGGGAGTTCAGGTAGCCGTCCGCGCCGATAGCCAGCACGTTGTCCAGTCCGGCGCCGCGGGCGAGCCCCGCGGCGCGCAGCGCCTCCGCCTCGTCGACGAATCCCCACGTTCGCGCCGGGGCGATCGCGGTGCGGAAGACCGCCAGATCTGCGGTGGCCACCTGGCGACCCAGGGGCGGCGGCAGATCGACGGTGTACGAGACGCGGAAGCCCTTCGCCCGGCGGGTGACGGCGTGGCCGTGACCGACGGCCACCTCCGCTTCGCCGAGGTCGATCATCCGCGCCTCCCCTTCCTGCTCCACGATGCCGGCCTCTTCCAGCGCCGCCACGTAGCCCGCCGCGCTGCCGTCCAGGGCGGGCAGTTCCGGGCCGTCGACCTCCACGCGGAGGTTGTCGATCCCCAACCCCGCGGCGGCGGCCATCAGGTGCTCCACGGAGACCATGGTCACTCCGTTCCCCAGGGTGACGCCGCGCTGCGTGCTGCGCACCGCCTCCACCGCGGCGCGGATGGCGGCCCCCTCCGGCACGTCGCGCCGGGAGAAGACGATGCCCCCGCCGGGCGGCGCACCCGCGATGCGGACGCGAACTGGGGTCCCGGTGTGCACCCCGACGCCTTCCAGGGTTGCCGCCTGCCGGATAGTGCGCTGCGGCCCCGCGCGTCTCTGCCCCACCGCGGCCCTACTCCCTCGGGCGCAGCGTCAGCCGCACCGGGTAATAGGATCCTGCCGTCGGCATGGTGACGACCTGTACCTGCGCCGTCTGACCCGCCGGGATGGTGATCGTGGCGAGGACGCGCTCGTCGAAGGGTCGGAAGATGGCCATCTCCACCAGACGCCCGTCGATGAAAAACACGCCGCGCGCCGGACCGCCCGCGGCGGTGGCGACCAGGTCGGCCTGCACGTCGGCCGCGGCGGCGTTCGCCGCCGTGATCGTCATGCGGTAGAGCACGCCGTAGTCTCCCACCAGCGGCTCGCCCGTGCGCACATCCGCCAGGGCGGCGGCCGATCCCAGGTCCACGAGCGGCACGGGCCGGCGCAGATCGACGCTGCGTACGATCGTTACCGTGGGCGACTGGAAGATGCCTTTGGGGTGCGGGTAGGCGATCTGGTTGACGGGGATCGCCACCGTCCCCTCCAGCAGCCAGGGCAGGCGGATCTGCACCCGGACCTCGAGCTCCTCGCCCCGCAGGAGTTGCAGCTGCAGGATCGCGGAGACGAGCTGCCGCGGGAGCATCGTCTGCGCGCTGAACGCGTAGCTGGAGCGCGGCGGGATCTCCAGGATGTAGCCTCGACCCGCCACGAGATTCTGCAGAAAGCGCGCCGTGGCGGCGTGCCCGACGAAGAGCGGGTCAGGAGAGGGACCGGCCAGGCCGCTGATCAGCAGCATCTCCGCGGGGCGGCTGCTGCGGTTGGTCAGGACGACGGTGAGGATGCGGGCGTGCTCGGGCGTCCCATTCATGTGGTGGTAAAGGAGCCGGATGGGATGGCGCGCGTCCACGACCTCGGAGAAGAGGATCCCGTCCGCTTCCACCACTTCGGGGCGGTTGCTCACCAGGAGCAGCGCCGGGTCCGCCACCTCGACGGTCTCGCGCACGACGTTCACGCGGACGACCCCTCCGACCGGCAGGGCGTACGGGCTGCGGATCTTCACCGGCACGGCCAGTTCCAGCTGGTTCGCGTCCGGGGTGATCCCGTCAAAGGGCGGGAGTGGGCCGATCGTCACCGTCGCGCCGGGCTCCCGCGCCACCGCCTGGTCGACGCGGCGCTGCACCGCCTCCCGCACCACCGCCGCGTTTGCCAGATCGCCGGTGACGCGCACCGTCAGCGTCTCCGGGATCGCCCCGGCTGCGCGCCGTACGACCACCGGCAGCAGCGCGCGCCCACCGGCGACGATCACCGGCACTGCGGTGGAACCCCCGGTGCGGGCCTCCACGACGACGGCGCTACCGACCACGCGGGCGGCGGCGATGCGTTCGTCGAACGGCCCCAGCGTGACGGGTCCCCGGAGGAATGCGCTGACCGTAACGGTCGCTGTCTGTCCTGGATACAACCGCAGCAGATCGGGCGTCAGGGTGACGGTGTTGCGCGCCAGCGCCTGCCGCAGCCGCTCCGCCCACTGCGCCGCCAGCGCCTCCGCCGTGGTCTGATTGAACCGCGCCTGCGTCGCGTCGGCCGTGACGATGTGCTGGTCATTCAGCAGGAGGTCGGTAGCCTCCGGGCGGGTGCGCAGCGTCACCACGAATGCCGCGGGGCTCTGCGCCACCACCGCGCTCAGCCGGCGCACGACCTCCGCCGCCCGCCGCTCCGCGTCCAGCCCGCGGAGCCGCAGCACCGGGACCTCCTGCACCACCACGGAGGCGACCGGCGGCGGTCCCGCCTGGGCGTGCACGCGCAGCGGTGATGCGCCCGCCGCTGGCGCCACCACGGGGCCGATCGCCAGGACCAGTGCGAGCGCGGCCGTGGCGCATCGGCACACGGGTCTCACTCCCCGGACCCCTCGCCTGGGCTGCCGCGGCCCGTCAACTCCGCCAGACGGCGCTGCAGCGCTTCGACCAGGCGGTAGAGTTCCGGCAGCCGGCGCAGTAGTGCTTCGATGCGCATTTCCTCACGATGCGGCGCCGCCCACAACCCGGAAACCACCTGGCGGGCGGGGATGTCTTTGGTCACTCTCGCCCGTGACAGGACGGTCGCTCCCTCGCCGATCTGCACGTGGTCGCTAACCCCCGCCTGCCCGGCCAGCACCGCGCCATCGCCCACCGTGACGCTGCCGGCCACGCCGACCTGTCCGGCGATCAGCACCCCCCGTCCGATGCGCACATTGTGCGCGATCTGGACGAGGTTGTCGATCTTGGTGTATCGGCCCACCCGGGTCTCTCCCAACGTGGCGCGGTCAATGGCGGTGTTCGCACCGATCTCCACGTCGTCCTCGATGACCACCCGGCCCAGGTGCGGGATCTTCACGGGGGCGGCTTCTCCCGACGCATAGCCGAACCCGTCGCTGCCGATGACCACGCCGGGATGCAGCATCACCCGGTTCCCGAGGACACTCCCCTCCCTGATGGTGACGTGGGGGTAAATGGTGCAGTCCTCACCGATGATCACATCGCTGCCCACGACCGTCCCGGCGAGCAGCGCCGACCGGGCGCCGACCCGCACGCGATCGCCCAGGACGACATGGGGCGCAATATGCACGCCCTCCCCCAGTTCTGACTCCGCGCCGATGACGGCCGTGGGGTGGACGCCCGGCGCGCGATCCGGCGGTGGGGCGAAAAGCTCCAGCAGGCGGGCGAAGGCCAGGCGAGCATTGGCGACGCGAATCGCCGGTTTCTGCCGCGGCGCCAGGGCCGCGGGGACGAGGAGGGCAGCGGCCGCGCCCTCTTCAGCCGCGTTCAGCGTTCGCGCATCGGCGGCGTAGACGATGGCCCCCGGCCCCGCGCTGGCGATCTCCCCGACGGCGGAGATCTCGATAGCGGGGTCACCGGAGACGATGCCGCCGAGTCGTGCCGCGAGGTCGCCCAGTTTCATCTGCGTCGGCCGGTTGTCCGGGAGCCCGCTGGGGCCGGGCGGGCGGGCAGGACGCCGTTGGTCACCGGAGCCTGGCGATCACCTCGTCTGTGATATCGATCGCCCGGCCGGGGCCGCTGAAGATCACGGGGGTCTTCACGATCACGGCGCTGCGCAGTCCTTTCTCGCGGGCAATCTGGCCGGCCACATCGCGGATCTCCTTGTTCAGGCGGTCCTCCAGCTCCCTTTTCATCTGCTGCAGTTCGCGGAGGTACTGATTCCGACGTGCTTCCAGGTCGGCGGGGGAGAGGCGGCCGCGCAGCAGCTGCAGGTCCAGGGCCATGGCCTTCTCGCGCTCGTCCAGTTGCTTCTGATAGAAGAGCGCCCGCACACTCTCGTTGAGAATGCGCGCGCTGTCCACCAGCGCGATGCGACCGGTCCCGCAGCCGGACAGCGCCAGGGCCCCGAGGGTCAGCAGCAGGAGCGCGGCGAAGGGCGGGCGCATCTTAGCGCTTCAGCCGGGCGAGGACGTCGGCGGTGAAGTCCTCGCCGGTCACATTGCTGAGGTACCGCGTCAGGACCACGTCGAACCCCCGCGCCGCGGCGATGGCCGCCACCTCGATCTTCACATCGGCCAGGATGGTGTCTTCCAGTCGCGCCCGCTGTTCCTGCAGCGCCTGCCGCTCTGCCGTCAACTGCTGCTCCCGGGCGCGCAGCCCCTCCAGGTAGCGCCGTTGGGCCGAGGCCAGCTGCCCCTGGCCGATCCCCTGCAGCTGGCGGCGGAACGTGCGCAGGCGTGCCTGGACGGCGCGCTGCCTGGCCTGGGCCAGGCGGCGCGTCTCCGTCTCCAACTCCTGCTTCTTCGCGGTCGCCAGCCGGTTGATCTCCGCCTCCGCCTCCCGCTGCGCCCGCGCCAGACGGGCGTTGGCTTCGGCCACCCTGGCC
>CAYHPT010000107.1:0-761 GCA_964358435.1 uncultured bacterium
GATCGGGATGCCGTTGCCCATCCCCTTGGCCATGGTCATGATGTCCGGCTCGACGCCCCACTGTTCGATTCCGAACCACTTGCCGCCGGTGCGGCCGAACCCGGTCTGGACCTCGTCGACGATCAGCAGAATGCCGTGCCGGTCGCACAGCGCGCGCAGACCAGGCAGGAAGGCGGGCGGCGGCACGACAAACCCGCCCTCTCCCAGCACCGGCTCGACGATGATCGCCGCCAGTTGCTGCGCATCGACCGTCGTGTGGAACATGCGCTCGATCCAGTCCAGGACGAATCCCGCCGGATCCGCTGTGGGGAGGCGGTACGGGTCGGGATAGGGCGCCCGGTACACCTCCGCAGCAAACGGCCCCAATCCGCGCTTGTAGGGATCGATCCGCCCGGTGAGAGAGAGCGCCATGTAGGTCCGGCCGTGGAAGGCGCCCTCAAAGGCCAGGAGGGCGCTGCGCCCCGTGGCCAGGCGGGCGATCTTCACGGCGTTCTCCACCGCCTCGGCGCCCGAGTTGAAGAGGACCGCCTGCTTCGGGCTCGGTCCCGGCACGCTGGCCACCAGGCGCTCCGCCAGCGCGACGTACTCCTCATACGGGACGATGCTGAAGTCGCTGTGGGTCAGGCGGGCGGCCTGGGCCTGGACCGCCGCGACGACGCGGGGATGGCTGTGGCCGACGTTGAGGCAGCCCACTCCGCCCACCATATCGATGAACATGCGCCCTTCCACGTCCCAGATCCGCGCCCCCTCCCCGCGCACCG
>CAYHPT010000107.1:771-5028 GCA_964358435.1 uncultured bacterium
GATCGCATCGGGGACCACGCGCGCCTTGCGCGCAAGCAGATCCGCGGTCCGCGCGCCTGGACGTGCCGGGGCCTTTCCGCCTTTTACGAGTCTGACACTCTTCATCGCTTTCTCTCCTGACGGTTCCGTTACACCCGCTCCAGCAGCATCTGCTCCCGGGCGATCTCCGCGCCGCGGGCGATAGCGGAGAGGTCGAGGTCCACCATCTGCGCCCGGGAGGGAGGGATCAGCTCGCGCAGCGCCTGCCGCACCGTCTCCCGCGAGACCACGGGGGTGGTCGCCAGAAAGGCGCCGAGCAGGACCATGTTGGCTACCCGCGCGTCGCCCAGTGCGGTCGCCTCGCGCACCGCGTCGACCGTGACGACGCGCACGTCGCTGCGCTGCGCCGGGCGGTCCACCATGGAGGAGTTGACGATCAGCAGCCCCCCGCCGCGCACGCGCGGCTCGAACTTGTCCATGGAGGGGCGGTTCATGATGATGACCACGGATGGGTCGGACACGACCGGCGACCCGACCGGCTCGTCGGCGATGACGACCGTGCAGGTGGCCGTCCCGCCACGCTGCTCCGGGCCGTAGGCCGGCATCCAGGTCACGTTCTTTCCTTCAATAACGGCGGCGTGCGCCAGGACCTCGCCGAGGAAGAGGATCCCCTGGCCGCCGAATCCCGCGATCACCAGTTCCGTCGTCGCCATGGACTCAACCCTTTCCGTCCCTGCCGACAGGCACAAGTACTGCTTCTTTGCCGTTGGGCGTCCTGAATTCTCCCAGTGGAAACGCGGGGACCATATTGGCTTCCAGCCAGTGCACCGCGTCGATTGGCTGCAGCCCCCAGGGCACCGGGCAGGTGGAAAGGACCTCCACCAATGAGAAGCCCTTGCCTTCGAGTTGGGTCTGAAACGCACGGCGGATCGCCTTCTTCGCCTTGTGAATTTGCGCCGGACCGGCGAGCGCCACACGCGCCAGGTAGGCCGGACCGCGCAGGGTGTTCAGCAGCTCCACCACGCGGATGGGATAGCCGGCCAGCCGGGCGTCTCGGCCAAAGGGTGTGGTCGTGGTACGCATCCCCAGCAGCGTCGTCGGCGCCATCTGGCCGCCGGTCATTCCGTACACGGCGTTGTTGATGAAGATGACGGTGATGTTCTCGCCGCGGTTCGCGGCGTGCACGATCTCCGCCGTCCCGATCGCCGCCAGATCGCCGTCGCCCTGGTAGGTGAAGACGACCCGGTCGGGCAGCACGCGCTTGATCCCGGTGGCCACCGCAGGGGCGCGGCCGTGGGCCGCCTGCTGAAAGTCCAGGTCGAAGTAGTTGTACATAAAAACCGAGCAGCCCACGGAGGCCACGCCGACGGTCTTCCCCCGGATATCCAGTTCGTCGATGACCTCCGCCACGAGGCGGTGCGCGACGCCGTGGGTACAGCCGGGGCAGTAGTGCATCGGGACGTCCAGGAGCACGCCCGGCCGGGCAAAGACCTGCTTCATCGTCCCTCCACCTCCGCGGCCACCTGCTCAATCTGCGCCAGCACCTCGGGCGGCGTGGGCACCACCCCGCCGAGCCGCCCGTAGAAGAACACCGGAGTGCGGCCCTCTACGGCCAGGCGCACGTCCTCCACCATCTGGCCCGCGCTCATCTCCACCGTGAGAAAGGCGCGCACGCGGCCGGCCGCCTCGCGGAACGCCTGCGTGGGGAATGGGAACAGCGTGATCGGCCGCAGGAGCCCGGCGGCGATCCCTTTGGCCCGCGCCCGGTCCACCGCGGAGCGGGCGACCCGCGCGGCCAAGCCGTAGGCGGCGACGGCCACCACAGCATCGTCCAGCCGGTAGGCCTCCCAGCGCACTTCCTCCTGCGCCCGCCGGTACTTCTCCAGGAGGCGCAGGTTGTGCCGCTCCAGGGCTTCCGCTTCCAGGTGGATGGAGTTGATCAGCCGGCGCGGGCCGTCTCCGGCGCCGGTCGTCGCCCAGGAGATATCGCCGTTGCGCGTGACCGGCTCGGGGAAACTCACCGGTTCCATCATCTGGCCGAGGATGCCGTCGCCCAGAATCATCACGGGGTTGCGGTAGCGTTCGGCCAGGTCGAAGGCGAGGATCGTGAGGTCGCCGGCCTCCTGGATGGTCGCCGGCGCCAGTACGATTAACCGCCCATCGCCGTGGCCGGCCGATTTCGTCGCCTGGAAGTAGTCACTCTGCGCCGGTGCGATGTTGCCCAGGCCCGGACCGCCGCGCACCATGTTCACGATCACGCACGGCACTTCCGATCCGACGAGGTACGAGAGCCCCTCCTGCATCAGGCTGGCTCCCGGGCTGCTCGTCGAGGTCATCACCCGCGCGCCGGCCCCACCCGCGCCGTAGACCATGTTGATGGCGGCGACCTCAGACTCCGCCTGCAGGAAAGCCCCGCCGCGCTGCGGCAGTTCGCGCGCCATGTACTCCGGCAGCTCGCTCTGCGGGGTGATGGGGTAACCGAAGTAGGCCTGCACCCCGGCGCGCAGCGCCGCCTCGGCGATGGCCTCGTTGCCCTTCATCAGCATCCGGTCCATCTGGCTCACCTCATCCCCTCACGCCACGCGCACGCGTTCGGCCTTATAGACGGTGATGACCACGTCCGGGCAGACCAGCGCGCACGCCGCGCAGGAGGTACACCGCTCCTCGTCGATGAGCTCGACGGTGTAGAAGCCTTTGCTGTTCAGGCGGGAACTCATCGCCAGCACATGCGGCGGGCAGAATTGCACGCAGAGCTGGCAGCCTTTGCAGCGCTCTTCCTCAATGACGATCTTGGCCACGCGATCCGCCTCCTGAGAGCGTCGCTTTCGCCGTCACCAGCCCGGCCCGCCCGGGCTCATCCCAGGGCGGCCGCATGTACAATCGCAGCGGCAATACCTCGACTCCCAGTGCGATGGTCTCCGCCAGGGGTTCGCGCACCGCCACCCAGCGGACGGGCACGCCCAACAGCGCCGCCGCCGCGCAGACGACCGCGTGGCCCTGCCGGACGACGTCCGCCGTCGTCTCTTCGGCCAGGTGCGGCACGCTGACCAGCGCGGTGACGCGGACGTTGCCCGCGTCTTCCAGCGCCTGGCACATCTCGCCGATGCGCAGTGGCGTGCCCATGATCGGCCGGTAGGGGTTCACCACCAGGAAGATCTCCGCGTCTTCCGGCAGGAGGGTGTGCACCTGGCGCAGGATGATCGCGCCCTGCACCTCCCCGCCGACATCCAGAATGACGCTGCCAGGGCGCTGCACGGCCCCGAAGACCTGGGGAATCAACAGGGGGAGATCGGCCCCCTCCCACTCACCCTCCGGGGCGACGACGGAAATCCCCGCCCGCGCCAGGACCTCCCGCACCTGCCGGGCGCGGAAAAAGGGATCGACGATGTCCAGATCGACCAGGGTGACCGGGGACCCCTCCGCCGCCAGGAGGAGGCCGCGGTTGAGTGCGACTTCGGTCTTGCCACTGCCAAAAGGGCCGATGAACACTTCGACGCGGCGGCGCATCAGTATCCCGCTTTGAGGGTACCGGCCGGCGCCTGCGGAGGGTATCGGGCGGCAGCCTGATTCGGGTAGGCCGGGAGGAGGACGCGTCCGCACACCGGCTCCCGCCGGATGATGGAGAATCGGGCGGCGGCCCGATTGTGACGCCAACTCCTGACCGGATACGGTCAATCGGGAGGGGGATTTATGCTTATTGGCGTCCCGCGGGAGGTTCGATCCGGCGAGTACCGGGTGGGATTAACGCCGGCCGGCGCCGACGCCCTGGTCCGCCGCGACCACACCGTCTACGTGGAACGCGGCGCGGGAGCGGGGGCCGGGTTCGCGGATCGGGTTCGCGGATAAGGAGTACCAGGCCGTCGGGGCGCAGCTGGCCTTCTCCGCCGAGGAGGTGTGGCGGCGCGCCCAGGTGGTCGTGAAGGTGGGTCGGCCGACGGCCGCCGAGCACGAGTACTTCCAGGGGCAGACCCTCCTCTCGTTCCCCCACCTGGCGGTGGCCTCGCCCGACCTGCGCGCGGCCCTGCAGCGGGGCGAGATGACTGTCATCGCCTGCGAGACGATCCAGGCGGACGACGGTTCCTTCCCCGTGCTTCATCCCACCAGCGAGGTGGCCGGGCGCCTGGCGCCCATCATCGCCGGCGCCCTGCTGGAAACCATGCTGCCGCACGGGGCGGGCGATGAAGGCGGGGGCCGGGGGATTCTGCTGAGCGGCATCCCCGGTATCCCGCCGGCCAACGTAGTAATCCTGGGCGCCGGCGTGGTCGGCAGCAACGCCGC
>CAYHPT010000108.1:0-4984 GCA_964358435.1 uncultured bacterium
GGTGCTGCGCCCCGGCGGGCGGCTCGTGGGCGCGGATGTCGTGCGCGCCCGGCCGCGTCCGGCGGAGACCCCGCCCGATCTGGCGAACTGGGCCGCCTGCGTCGAGGGCGCGGATGAAGAGCGCGTCTATCTAGACCGGCTGCAGCAGGCCGGGTTCGTGGACCTGGGGGTTTTGGATCGCCAGTCCGGCGAGATCTACAACGCGACGGTGCGCGCCCGCAAACCGGCCGCCCTTTGATACAATGGGCAGGCCGTGCGTTTATCGCTGAGCCGACCGATCAGCCTGCCGCGTATCCGGCCGCTGTGGCTGATGGTGGAGGCCTACAAGAAGTTCCTCCAGGACGGCGCTCCCGACCTGGCCGCCTCTATCGCCTACTCGGCGCTCTTTTCCATCTTTCCGCTGCTGCTCGGCGTGGTCGCCGCCGCCGGGCTGATCGTCGATGAAGCGGTGGTACGCCGGGCCATCGTGGAAACACTCGCCCGGATTGCCCCGCCGGCCACCGCCGAATTCGTCGACCGCAGCGTCCAGGAGGCGATCCGCCTGCGCGGCACCTTCGGCATGCTGGCGATCGTCGGCCTCTTCTGGAGCGCCACCGCGGTCGCCTCGACGGTGCGCAACGCGCTCAACCGCGTGCTCTCGGTGGTCCAGCCCCGCCCCTACCTGTTCCGCAAGTTGATTGACCTGATCCTGGTGGTGCTGGCGGGGACGTTCCTGATCCTGTCGTTGATCACCTCGGCCGCCACCCTGCGCCTGATCAGCGCTTTCCCCGGGCTGGCCTCCCTCATCGTGACACTGGAGACCTCCACGCTGGCCCGGCTGGCCTCAACGGTCGGGCCGGTGATTCTGTCCACCCTCACCTTCCTGGTAATCTACCTCTACCTGCCCAACGTGCGCCTCCGGTGGACGAACGCCATCAGCGGCGCGCTGGTCGCGGGGCTGTTCTTCGAGGGGATCAAACAGGCCTTCTTCTGGTACCTGCAGACGTTCGCCCGCTACCAGCTGGTGTACGGATCGCTGACGGGCATCATCGTCTTCCTGGTGTGGATGTATCTGTCGTCGGCGATCCTGCTCTTCGGCGCCGAACTCGCCGCGCAGATCGGGCGGCCCTATCCTCAGGAGATGGGAACCGCCTGAGCAGCCTGGCGGGCGGCCGCCTCCCCCGCGGCCAGCCAGCGCAGAAAGTCCAGCACTTCAGTCGGATCGCGCAGGGAGTAGGCGGCCGCGGTCGGCCCTTCGGGCGCGACGGCCACCGTGATGCCGCGCCCGCCGAGCGCCCCGAAGGCGTCCTCGTCGGTGCGATCGTCGCCGATGTAGACGGGTAGGACCCGGTCCACCCACTGCGGGCCGAAACGGTGCTCCAGCCACCAGAGCACGGCCCGCCCCTTGTCCCAGGGGAGATTCGGGCGCAGTTCCAAGACTTCTTTCCCCCGCCGCAAGGTGATCCAGGGGCGGTACTGATCCACGAGGTTGCTCACGACCTGCCGCACCCGCGGCATCTGCGCGGGATCCACCTGCCGGTAGTGCACGCTCGAGGAGAGGTCTTTGTGCTCGACGACCAGGCCCGGCACGTCCGCCAGCCGCGCGTGGATCGCCTCCGAGAGCGCCTGCATCTGGCCGCGCAGCCGCTCCGCCGCCGCGCGCACCGGAGGCTGGTCGCCGTTCTGCACCTCCAGGCCGTGGTTGCCCATGTACACGAGGTCGTCCACGCCGAGCAGGGTCTGGATCCTAGAAGCGGCGCGACCGCTGACGATGACCACCTCGTGGCCGCCACTCCGCAGCCGCCGCAGCACGGCCTGCACGTCGAGTGTCGCCACAGCGGCACCCGGCGTGGTGGCGATGGGCACGAGCGTACCGTCGTAATCCAGGAAGAGGACGAGCGATCGGTCGCGGCGCGCCGCCTCGATCCGCTCCAGGTCGTCGAAGAGGTGACGTGTCTCCACGCGCCGCGCGATCAGCCACGAGGCCGCCGCCACCACCTCCTCCATCCACCAGT
The DNA here is from genome assembly GCA_964358435.1 of uncultured bacterium. Lineage (GTDB taxonomy): Bacteria > Sysuimicrobiota > Sysuimicrobiia > Sysuimicrobiales > Humicultoraceae > Humicultor. The sequence goes on from CAYHPT010000108.1 coordinate 1,995, forward strand.
AGATGTCGTGCTCGGCCAGGTAGGCGCGCATCGCCCGCATCCGGCGGCGGCGCTCCTCCAGCGGCAGGGTCAGGGCCTGCGCGATCGCCTCGGCAACGCCTTCCTCATCGTAGGGGTTGATGCGGACGGCGTGCCCCATCTCCTCCGCCGCGCCCGCCAGTTCGCTGAGCAGCAGGACACCGTGCTCATCCACCTGGCAGGCGATGAACTCCTTGGCCACAAGGTTCATCCCGTCCTGAAGGGAACTGACGATGGCTACGTCGGCGAGCCGGTACAGCGCGGCCAGTGCCGCCGGGGGGATGGACTCCGGGATGTAGAGGATGGGCCGCCAGCCGTGGCGGCCGTGGCGGGCGTTGATCTCGGCGACCATCCGCTCCACCCGTTCCTGCAGTTGCCGGTAGGCCTTGATCCGCGTCCGGCTGGGGGCCGCCTTCTGCACGAAGACGAAACGCTCCAGGTAGTAGGGGTGCTGGCGGAGGAAGCGGTCGATGGCGCGCAGGCGCTCGGGAATCCCCTTGGTGTAATCCAGCCGGTCCACCCCGATGGCGACGCGGCGGTCGCCGATCTCCGGCCGCGCCCGCCAGCGCGCCATCCAGCGCAGCGTCTCCCGGGAGCGGACGAGTTCGTCGAGGGCCTCGACATCGATGCTGATGGGAAAAGTGCGCACGGTCGTACGGTGGCCGCGGTAGTCGACGAATCCGTTCTCGCCGTCCACCTCCGCGTCCAGTTCGCGGGCCACGCACTCGAGAAACGTCTGGCGGAACCGGTCAAGGTGGAATCCCAGCAGGTCGCTGCCGAGCAGCCCCTCCAGCAGGGCGCGCCGCTGCGCTTCCGGGCAGGCGCGGAAGAGATCCCACGCCGGCCAGGGAATGTGCCAGAAGTGCACGAGGATCAGGTCCGGCCGCGCGACGCTGATCTGCCGCGGGCAGAGGGCCAGGTGGTAGTCCTGCATCCAGACGAACGCCCCGGTGGCGGCCTCCTCCGCCGTGGCCGCGGCGAAGATCCGGTTGGCCTCGACGTACCCGTCCCAGTAGGACCGCCGGAATCGTGCCTTGTCCACGGCCATGTGGCAGAGCGGCCAGAGCGCCTGGTTCGCGTAGCCGTAGTAGTAGCGCTCGACGACGTCGGGCGGCAGCCAGACGCGCCGCAGCACGTAGCGCGGGTCCTCCGGCGGCACCCAGACGTGGTCGCGGGCATCCACCACTTCGCGATCGGCGCTGCCGCTACCCCAGGCGATCCACACGCCGCCGGTCGCCTGCATCATCGGGTCGAGCGCCGCGACGAGTCCCCCCGGCGGACGCTCCACCACGGTGCCACGGCGCGTACGCTTGTGCACGTACGGCTCCCGGTTGCTCACGACCACGTGCTGCCGGTCGGGCAGACGGGCGATGATGGCGTTGATGCTCTGCTCGCGTCGCGTGATCATCGCCGGGTCGGCACCTCCTGCGGGTGGAAACAATAGAGCCCGGAGAAGGTCTCCGGGTTCGGTGGTGTTGACCCCGGCTCCCCTCTCTCGTTGCCTGCGAGGTTAGCTGACGGGCTCGGGCCGAGAGACTGCCCTACTCGCTTATCGCGAGATACGCCCCGGAACCTGGTTCCCCCGCTCCCGGCCGCACGCCGGGATTCGGCACAGACTCACGGGCAACCGCCCCTATCCACAATAAATAATACCACTTGAAGCCAACCGAAGGCATGCGGCAGTCGGAACCCGCGTTAGGAAACTTGCTCCCGCACCTCGGTCTCGCGCAGGTAGCGCGCCGCCTCCTCCGGCGCCACGGAGTTGATGTGAAAGCCGGAGCCCCATTCAAACCCCGCGGTGCGGGTCAGTTGCGGCATGATCTCGACGTGCCAGTGGTAGGCCGGGGAACTTGGAGACCCGTAGGGGGCGGTGTGCACGATGTAGTTGTAGGGCGGATTACCCAAGCAGAGCGCCAGCTTCAGCAGCGTGGTCTTCAGCACGTTGGCCATGGCCGGCACGTCCTCGGTGGAAATGCTGCCGAACGAGGCCATGTGCGCCTTGGGCAGGATCCACGTTTCGAAGGGGAAGCGCGCCGCGAACGGCGCGACGGCAATGAAGCGCTCGTTCTCGTAAACGACCCGCTCGCCGCCCGCCAGTTCCTGCGCGATCAGGTCGCAGTAGACGCAGGTGCCCTGCTTGGCGAAGTAGCGCTCCGCCGCATCCATCTCCTCGCTGGTCCGTTTCGGCACCATGGGCAGGGCGATCAACTGTGAGTGTGGGTGCGAGAGCGACGCGCCGGCCACCCGCCCGTGGTTGCGGAAGAGGAGCAGGTACTCGAAGCGCTCGTCGCGGTCCAGATCCTCGTAGCGCTGATAGTACGCGCGGATCACGTCGGCGATGCGGTCTTCGGGGAGCAGGGCCAGGTGCGTGTCGTGCTCGGGGGTTTCGACGATCACCTCGTGCGCGCCCACGCCGTCCATGCGCGTGAACATCCCGACACCGGTGCGGGCGGTGTCTCCCTCGATGCGCAGGGCCGGATATTTGTTGGAGACGACCCGCACGCGCCATCCGGGAGCGTTGGGCTGGCTGCCGTCCCCGCGGACGCTGAAGATCTCCGGCGGGGTCTGTTCCTCGCGGCCCTCGCAGAAGGGGCAGCGGTCCCGATCCGCCGTCTCCTCGCCGAACTTGCCGATGAAGTCGGTCGGCCGCGCCGCCCGCTCCGTGGCGATGATCACCCAACGTCGCGTGATCGGATCTTTGCGCAGTTCGGGCAACTCAACGACACCTCCAACCCCACCCCGGGGTTATCTTCACCATCACTCCACCCGGCTATGGCGAGCCGGCGGCCAGGCCACCTACCCTTCTACCCACCGCCTCTCGATACAAGGCCGCGTACCGCTGCGCGGATCGGTCCCAGGAGAAATCGGCCCGCATCCCCGTCAGTTGAATCCGCCGCCAGATGACCGGATCGCGGAAGGCGTTCAGCGCCTGGTCGATCGCTGCCAGGAACGCCGGCGGAGAATAGGCATCG
>CAYHPT010000109.1:0-4974 GCA_964358435.1 uncultured bacterium
CTACGCCATGATCGCCTACCAGACGGCCTACCTGAAGGCCAACTACCCCGTCGAGTACATGACCGCGGTGCTGACCAACGAGGCGCAGGGGCAGGACTGGATGGCGAAGGTGGCGCTAGCCGTGGCGGAGGCGCGGCGCATGGGCATCCGCGTGCTGCCCCCCGACGCGAACGCCTCGCAGGAGAACTTCTCCGTGGAGGGCGACGCCATTCGCTTCGGGCTGGGCGCGGTGAAGAACGTCGGCGGCGGCGCGGTGCAGGAGATCATCCGCGCCCGGGAGAGCGGCGGGCTCTTCACCTCGCTGGTGGACCTCTGCGCCCGCGTGGACGGCCGGCTGGCGAACAAGCGCGTCCTGGAAAGCCTGATCAAGGCCGGCGCCTTCGACTCCCTGGGACAGCCCCGGGCGCAGCTGCTGGCGAACGTGGACCAGGCGCTGGCGGTGTCGCAGCGGGCGCAGCGGCTGCGCGAGTCGCCCCAGCAGGGCCTCTTCGAGATGGGAGAGAGCGGCGCCGCGGAGGGGTCGGCGCTCTTCCAGGTGGAGGAGTTCAGCAGAGAAGAGCGTCTCGCCATGGAAAAGGAAATGCTCGGCCTGTACATCTCCGACCACCCGCTGGCCCACATCCAGGAGGATCTGGCCGCGCGGGTCAGCCTGCCCATCGGGCAACTGCACGAAGTGCGCGACCGCACCACCGTGGCCATCGGCGGGATCGTCACGGTGTTGAAACGCACGACCACCAAGTCGGGCTCCGTGATGGCCTTTCTCACGCTGGAGGACCTCACGGGCTCGGTGGAAGTCATCGTCTTCCCGAAGACCTACGAGCAGAACGCCTTCCTGTTGATGAGAGACGCGATTCTCGTGGTGCGCGGCCGGGCGGACGTGGCCGAGCAGCAGGTGAAGATCCTGGCGGAGAGTCTCTACCCGCTGGCGGAGGCGCCGGCCGCGGAGCCGCTGGCCGGCGCGGAGGCGCTGGTCACGGTAGAGCCGGCCGGATTGGCCGGCAACGGTGGGCCGGTCGTCGCGCCGCCCGAGGAGTCGCCCCTTCCCGAGAGCGAGACGCGGGAACTGCACGTCCGGCTGCCCGCCCACCTGGGATCGGAGGCGCTGGAGCGGCTGCGCTCGGCGCTGGACCGCTACCGCGGCACCCACCCGCTCGTGCTCCACCTGGTGCGCGACGACCGGGAGACGGTGGTCCGGTCGCAGGAGATCCGGGTGCGCGCCGATCCCGCGCTGGCGGCGGACCTGGAGTCGGAGTTCGGTGTCGGCGCGGCCTGGGTCGAGGACAGCGGGTGAGCCGTGGACAGCGTGTCCTCCTCAGCGTGCTGATGGGTGTCCTGATCGGCGGCGCGGCCGCCTACCTGCTCTTCCGGCCCGCGTCCTCGCCGGCGCGCAACCCCGCGTCGCTGCAGCCGTATCCGCTGGCCTCGGCGCCGGGAGCGCCGCCCGCCCGACCGCTGCAGGCGCGGCGCCCCGCCCCCGAGTTCGCCCTGCCGTCGCTGCGCGGTGGGGAAATCCGCCTCGCGGATTTCCGGGGCAAAGTGGTGCTGCTGAACTTCTTCGCCTCCTGGTGCGCGCCGTGCGCGGCCGAGGCCCCGGACCTGCGGGCGACGTCTGAGAAGTATCGCGGCCGGAACGTGGTCTTCGTGGGCGTGGCCATCCTCGACGAGTTTGGCGAGGCGCGGGCGTTTCTGGAGCGGCACCGCCTGACCTACCCGGCGGCGTTCGACCAGGGGAACAAGATCATGGAGAAGTACCAGGTCACAGGGTTGCCCACCTCGATCTTTATCGACCCCTCCGGGATGATCGTCAGCCGCTTCGTCGGCCCGTTTGTCGGTCCGGAGGGCGTGGCCGAACTGGAACGCCGCCTGGCGCAGGCCGGCGCACAGCCGGCGGCGCCCTAACCGGGGAGCAAAGGAGCACAGACCCGACCACCGATGGAACAGCCCGCGCCGCGACCACGCCCCCTCTCGCTCCCGTTTCTGCAGGTGCTGACGGCCCTGGTGTTGATGGCGCTGGGATTCCTCGTCGTCATCCAGTCCCGGGCGGGACGCTCCCTGGTACAGCAGCCGGAGGTGCCCACGCGCAACGTCTACGCGCTGGCGACCCTGCTGCGCGAGGAGCGCGAGGCGCGGGTGGCGCTGGAGGCGGAGGTGGCGGAACTGCGGAAGCGGCTCGAGGTGTACGAGCGGGCGGCCGCGGAGGGACAGAGCCTCACCGCGACCATGTCCAAGGAACTGGAGACGCTGCGCGCAGCGGTGGGCCTGAAGGCAATGGAAGGGCCCGGGGTCACGGTGGCGATGAAGGACGCGCCCACGCGGCCGGCCGGCAGCAACCCGGTGGTCGTCACCTACCAGGACATCGTCGGTGTCGTCAATGAATTGTGGGCGGCGGGCGCGGAGGCGGTGGCCGTCAACAATCTGCGGGTCACGGCAATGACGGGGTTCGGCCAGGTCGGCGGCACCGTGATGGTGGACCTGCAGCGGCTGCAGGGGCCCTTCGTCATCACGGCCATCGGCGACCCCGCCACGCTGGAGGGGGCGTTGAACATCAAGGGCGGGCTGGTGGAGGCGCTGCGCACGATCGGGTTGGGCCTGACCATCGCGGGGCACGACCGGGTGCAGGTGCCGGCCGCCTCCGGGCCGGCGAAGTTCGAACACGCCCGCCCGTTGAAATAGCCTCGAGGGGGAGAAGCGTGGAGCATGACGTCCTCATCGCCGGCGCGAGTTTCGCCGGCCTCGCCGCTGCGCGCGTCCTGGGCCCTGCGGCATTGCTCCTTGACCGCGCGCCGCTCGGGGCGGGCCAGACCTCCGCCTGCGCGGCGCCCACGGCGCTGGTCGAGCGCATCGGGGCCGGCGCCGCGATCATGCAGCGGCACGACCACCTGGTCATCGCCGTCGGCGACGACGCCGTGCGCTGGCCGCTGCCCGAGCCTTTCTGCACGTTCAACTACGCCGCCTACTGCCGGCTGGCCTTCGCCGCCACGGGCGCGGCGTTCCGGCAGGCCTCCGTACAGCGGATCGAGGACGGACGCGTGCGCACCACCGCCGGGGAGATCGACGTCCGGATGGTGGTGGACGCGACCGGCCCGCGCTCGACGCTGGCCGGACCGGCGCGGGGGCGGCGGATCGCCTTCGGTCTGGAGACCGAGATCGCCGCGCCGCCCGCGGACGGCCTCTGGTTCCACTTTCTGCCGGAGGTGCGCGACGGCTACGCCTGGGCCTTCCCCTGCGGCGAGGTGACGCGCTTCGGCGTGCTGAGTTACCTGGGTGAGACGAAACTGCTCCCCGCGCTGCGCCGGTTTCTCCAGCGCTTCGGTCTGGAACCCGGCCCGCTGCACGGTGGGTTTCTGGCGACGGGCTGGCGGCCCGCGGCGACCGGCCGGATCTTCGTCGCCGGCGACGCCGCGGGGCAGTGCCTGCCGCTGACCGGAGAAGGGATCCGCACCGCGGTTCGGGCCGGTGAGACCTGCGGCCATCTCCTGCGCGGCGTGTTGGACGGCCGGTGGACGCTGGAGGCGGCGGCGGCGCGCTACCGCGCCGTCATCGAACGGGAGCGGCGCCGCTACCGCGCGCTCCGTTGGGGAAATGGGGCGGCGCTGTTGCTGCCCCGTCCTGCGCTGCGCCTGCTAGTGCGGACGATGAGCCGGCCGCCGGCCCTGTCGGCGTTCTTCCGGCACTACCTCTCCATCTTCGCCCCGACGACCTGATCCCGAGTGGGTTTTGAGGAGGCCCGATGAAGGCTGAGGAGACACTGTGGCGTCATCCCGACTTCATGAAGTTCTGGGTGGCGCAAACGATCTCGGTCTTCGGCAGCCAGTTCAGCGCGCTGGCGCTGCCGATCATCGCCGCCCTCACCCTCCGCGCGACTCCCGGCGAGATGGGCATCCTCACTGCTGCGGAGACGGCCCCTTTCCTGCTCATCGGCCTCTTCGCCGGCGTGTGGGTCGACCGCATCCGCGCCGCCCGATCCTGATTACCGGCGACCTCGGGCGGACGGCGGTGCTGGGCGTCGTCGTGCTTCTGGCGCTTGGCAAGGTGCTGCGGATGCCGCACCTGTATCTCTTCGGATTCCTCTTCGGGATTCTCACCGTCTTCTTTGATGTGGCCTACCAGGCGTATCTGCCGGTCCTGGTCAGGAGGGAGCGGCTGGTCGAGGGCAACAGCAAACTTGAGGCCAGTCGTTCGACGGCGCAACTTACCGGGCCGGGCGCGGCCGGCGCCGTCATCCAGGTCCTCTCCGCCCCCGTCGCCATCGCGCTGGATGCGATCTCCTTCCTGATCTCCGGGGTGCTGATTGGGACGATCCGCACGCACGAGGATCCGCCCGCCTCCTCCGCCCGGGCCTCGATGTGGGCGGAGATCCGAGAAGGCCTTGGCGTCGTCTTCGGCAACCGGCTCCTGCGCTCAATCGCGGGCTGCACGGGGACGTCCAACTTCTTCAGCTCCGCCTTCTTCACGCTGTACATCCTGTTCGCCACGCGGGAACTGGGACTGACTCCCGCGGCACTCGGCCTGATCTTCAGCCTGGGGAACGTGGCCGGCCTGCTGGGCGCCCTCACCGCCGGGCGCGTGGCCGGTCGATTCGGGATCGGGCCAACCATCGTCGGGTCCTCGTTCGTCTCGGGCCTGGGATTGGTGCCCGTCGTGCTGGCCACGCCAGGGACGGCGCTTCCCCTCCTCATCGGGGGTGGAGCGATGATGGCGCTGGGGGTGCCCGTCTACAACATCAACCAGGTCAGCCTGCGGCAGGCGATCACCGCGCTGCGTCTGCAGGGACGGATGAACGCGACGATGCGGTTTCTGGTCTGGGGGACGATGCCGCTGGGTGGTCTGGCCGGCGGAGCGCTAGGCGAACTCCTCGGGCTGCGGCCGGCGATGATCGTGGCGGCAGTCGGCGGCCTGCTGGCCTTCCTCTGGGTCTTGGCCTCGCCGGTGCGGGCTCTGCAGCGGATGCCGGAGCCGGTGGGGGAAACCTAA
>CAYHPT010000110.1:0-4960 GCA_964358435.1 uncultured bacterium
CTTCTGCAGCAGTCGCCGCCCGCGGAAGAGCCGGGACATCACCGTGCCGATGGGGATGCCGAGGATCTGGGCGATCTCCTTGTACGAGAAGCCCTCGACGTCGGCCAGGACGACGGCGGCGCGGAAAGACTCCGGCAGCGCGGCCAGGGCCTCTTCCACGTCCGCGTCCATGACGGCCCGGAGCGCGATCTCCTCCGGGTTGCCCTGCCGGCGCAGTTCCTCGCTCTCCTGCACCCGGCTGTAGAGGTACTGCTCCTCCACGTCCTCCTGATCGACGATCTCCGGCTCCCGGTCGGCCTTCCGGTAGGAGTCGATGTAGGCGTTCATCATGATGCGGTAGAGCCAGGCCCGCGCGTTGGTCCCCGGTTGGAACGTATGGAAAGAGCGCCAGGCCTTGAGGAAGGTTTCCTGGACCAGGTCTTCGGCCGCGGCGCGGTTGCGGGTCAGGCGCAGCGCCGCCCCGTAGAGGCCGTCCAGATATGACTCGACCAGCGCCGCGAACTCCTGACCGGCCGGGGCATCACGGGAGGGCTGATGTAACGCCAAGGATTGGGGCTCCAGTACCGCCGCCTCCACTATCGGGCCAACGACCGGGTACGGGGGGAAATTTCAGCGGCGACGCGCGGAAAGCGAAGGACAGGGCATCCCTGACAATCGCGCCCAGATGGGGCCCTCGCCCCCGCCCTTTGATGGTCGGGCCAGACCTGCGTGCCCGGGGTGCCCTGCCCCGTATCTGAAGGTTTCGACCAACGGGGGCGATGTCCTGCCGAACAGGCGGGGCCTACTTCTTGACGGGGGCCTGGGTGCGGGTGATGTCCAGCAGGGTGAGGCGGTCCAGGACGCCCTCGGCCGCGACCTTCATGGCCATCCAGATGGGCCGGACGCCACAGCCCGGGGCGTATGCGCAGTCGGGATCTTCCACTTCAACGCACCACCACGGGGAGGCGCCCTCTTCGAGCACTTCGACGGCTTCCCGCAGGGTGATCGCGTCCGGCGGACGCGAGAGCGTGTGCCCGCCGGCCGGCCCGCGCTTGCTGCTGACCAGTCCCGCGCGGCGGAGCGTGGTCATGATCTGGTTGAGGTAGGATTCGGGAAGTCCCTGCCGGACGGCGATGTCGTGGCTCTGCGCGTAGCCTTCGCCGTAGTGCAGGGCCAGATCCACCAGCGCGCGCATGCCGTACTCCGCGCGGCTGCTCACCTTCACCGCGCGGGCTCCATGCTCGGGCCGGGTGTTGACCTTCACTGAACGATCACGTCCTCTTCGGCGACGGTTCCATCGATGATACGGAACCCGCGCACCACCGGATGCTCCGGATGCTGTAGGGATATTATCACATACACCGCTTCCGGATAGAATGCCCTGGCCACGTCCGTGCGCGAAGGTGTCGCCTCCGACGCGGTATGCGAGTGGTAGATGCCGACGATGTCCAGCCCATCCTGATCCATCTCCCGCAGGAACTGCAGCAACTGCCGGTCGTCCAGACGGTAGGTGTAGGGGCTTTCATCCACGTTGCGCCCACGATAGAGGCGGACCACCCGCCCGTCGCGCCCCGCGAGCAACCCGCAGCACTCGTGGGGAAAGGTCTCCCCGGCGTGGGTAACCATGTCCTGCAGGTGATCCGCCGACAGCCGCAGCGCCATCTATCCGAACACCCGCACCGCGATCAAACGAACACCTTCGTGGAGAGGTAGCGGTCCCCGCCGTCCGGCAGGACGACGATGATCACGCCCTCCCCCACCTCCTGCGCCACCTGCACCGCCGCCAGCATCGCCGCCCCCGCGGAGGGGCCGACCAGCCACCCCTCCTCCTGCGCCAGGCGGCGGGTCATGGCGTAGGCCGCCTCGGTCTGTGCGCTGATGACGCGATGGTGCACCGTCGGGTCGTAGATCCCCGGCACGATGGAGGTGGCCATGTGCTTCAGCCCCTCCAGCCCGTGCAGCGGCCCGTCGGGCTCCACGGCAACGATTTGCGCGCCGGGGTTCCACTCGCGCAGGCGGCGGCCCACGCCGACGAGCGTGCCGGACGTGCCCAATCCGGCGATGAGGTGGGTGAGACGCCCCTCCCCCTGGGCGATGATCTCCGGTCCGGTGGTGTCGTAGTGGGCGCGCCAGTTGCTCGGGTTGTTGTACTGGTCGGGCATGACGTAGCGGTCCGGGGCCGCGGCGAAGCGCTCGTGCGCCAGGCGGATGGCGCCGTCGGATCCTTCCAGCGGGTCGGAGGAGATGACCACCGCGCCGAACGCCCGGATGATCCGCTTCCGCTCCGCGCTGACGTTCTCCGGGATGACCAGTTCGACGCGGTAGCCTTTCGCCGCGCCGATCATCGCATAGGCGATGCCGGCATTCCCGGAGGATGAATCGAGCAGGATCTTGTCCGGGGTGAGCCGGCCTTCCCGCTCCGCGTCCTCGATCATGCGCAGGACGGGCCGGTCCTTCACCGATCCCCCCGGATTGAACCACTCCGCCTTTGCCAGGATCTCCACGCCCGACGGCACCCCCCGCAGGCGCGTCACCCGCAGCAGCGGGGTATTGCCGATCCGGTCCAGGAGACCGTTGCCCAGACGGCGGGGCGGTGACGCGGGGCGGGAGGACAGCGGGTCCGGCGATACCTTAGTCATCAAACAGGACGGTGGGTTCGGGGTAGACGCGCACCCGGTGGGCGAGCAGGCGCGCGTGGATCAGGTCGTGGAGGACGGCATTCTTCTCCTCCAGCGACCCGGAGCCGCGCAGGACATCCAGCGGAAGGTTCACCCGCAGGGCCCGGTGGGGGATGACGTGGCGCGTGATGCCGGTGGGCAGCTTCTCCGGCAGAGCGGCTAGACTGAAGATCTCTTCCTTCGAAAACCGCGGAAAGACCACCAGCACACCGATGCGATCGTACTCCGCGCGCAGGACCCCGGGGTCTGTCGTTAAGACCCGGTAGATGGGCACCCGCCCATTGTAGGTGCCGACCACGGCGCGCAGCGCGGCGACCCGCGCAGGGAACGGCCGCGCGGAGCGGACGCCCAGGACGCCGTCCTCGGTGATCAGGCCGCAGGCCAGCCGCCCGTCCCGCAAGTCCTTGCGCAGCCGGTCCGCGCTGGGGACGTCGGTCAGCGCGCTCTCCGGCAGGAACCGCGCCAGCGCGTGCCCGTCCTCCCGCAGGAGGTGATGCCAGACCTCCAGCCGCACCTCCGGGGCTACGTACTCCACGATTTGCAGCAGATGATACGGCAGGTCCAACTGCCGGAGCGCGCTGGTCCGGTTCGCGCCGTCGAGGATGACGTAGCCACTTCCCGGCAGCGCCGCCGCCACCGGCGGGTTGCGCAGCACGCCTTCGGCCTCCAACTGCTCGACGAGGCCGGCGACGCGCCGCGGGTCGGCGTCCTCGTGCAGGTGCACCTCCGCCGCCGCCACGATGCGCAGGGTAGGGAGCGGCTGATCGGCGGGGAGGCGCGTGGGGCGGGTCACTACCGACCGAGGATCCGGGCGAGGTGGTCGATCACATCGATCTTGGTGACGATGCCGACGACACGCCCGCCGTCGACGACGATGGCCGCGTTGGCGTTGAGGAAGGCGTCGGCGAGGTTGTCCACGGGCGTGTCCGGGGTGACCACCGGCGGCGCGGGATCGACGATGGGCGTGATCGGGTCATCGAGGCCGTGGCCGCCTTCCAGCAAATAGGAGAGCAGGTCCACTTCGCTGACCATGCCGACGAGCCCGCCGTCGCCGACCACCGGCAGCTGCGAGACGTCGTACTGTTTCATCTTGGCGATCACCACCCGCACGGTCGCGTCCGGGGTGGCGGTGATCAGCGGCAGACCCTTGGCCCGCAGCAGCTCGGCCACCGCGCCCATCTCGGCCTCGAGGAAGCCGTTCTCGCGCATCCAGTCGTCGGAGAAGACCTTGGAGAGGTAGCGCAACCCGGAATCGGGCAGGATGATCACGGCCCGCTTCCCCTCGCCGTGGTTGGGCAGGCTGCGCAGGTAGCGCAGCGCCCCGGCCACCGCAGTGCCGCTGCTGCCGCCGCAGAAGATCCCTTCCTCCCGCACGAGGCGGCGGGTCATCAGGAAGGACTCCCGGTCGTTGACCGCCACCACCTCGTCCACGACGCTGAAGTCCATCGTCCCGGGGAGGAAGTCCTCGCCGATCCCTTCCACCTTATAGGTGCGCGGCTCGATCATCGTGCCGCTGCGGAAGTACTCCGTGTAGACGGAGCCGCTGGGGTCCACGCCCACGATCTTGAGGTTGGGGTTGCGCTCCTTCAGGTAGCGCCCCACGCCGGAGATGGTCCCACCCGTGCCCATGCCGCAGACGAAGACGTCGATCCGGCCGGCCGTGTCCTCCCAGATCTCCGGTCCGGTGGTCTCGTAGTGGGCCGCGGGGTTGTCCGGGTTGTGGTACTGGTCGGCGTACCAGGCGTTGGGCGTCTCCTCGGCCAGCCGTCGGCTGACGCTGTAGTAGGAGCGCGGGTCCTCCGGCGCCACCGCCGTCGGCGTGATCACGACCTTCGCGCCGAAGGCCCGCAGCAGCCGGATCTTCTCCTCCGACATCTTGTCCGGCATGACGAAGATGCAGCGGTAGCCTTTCACCGCGGCGACGATGGCCAGCCCCATGCCGGTGTTGCCTGAGGTGGCTTCGACGATCGTTCCGCCTGGTCGAAGTTTTCCCTGCGCCTCCACGTCGGCGATCATGCGCACGCCGATGCGGTCCTTCACCGAACCGCCGGGGTTCATGAACTCCAGTTTGGCCACCGCGTCGGCGCGCACGCCGCGCGTCACTTTGTGCAGGCGGACGAGCGGGGTGTGGCCGACGACGTCCAGGATGCTGTCGTGGATGCGCTCGCCGGCGCGGGTCTCCACTCTCATCGTCCGGCTGCCCCCACCTCGACCAACCCGCCGGCCATCGCCGGAATAATCGAGACCTCGTCCTGCGGCCCCACCGGGGTGTCCTCGCCGCGCAGCGTGCGCATCTCGTTGCC
>CAYHPT010000111.1:0-4957 GCA_964358435.1 uncultured bacterium
CAGGAGCGCCTGGGAACGCTGGCGGGGCGCAAGATCACGGTGAGCTGGGCCTACGCGGCCAGCTACCAGAAGCCGATCAGCGTCCCGCAGGACCTGATCCTGTTGATGCCGCGCTTCGGTATGAACGTGCGCCTGGTGCACCCGCCGGGATTCCAGTTGATGCCGGAGATCGTGGAGCAGGCGAAGGAGAACGCGCGCCGCTCCCACGCCGGCTTTGAGACCATGGACGACTTCGACGCGGGCCTGCGGAACACGGATGTCGTCTACGCCAAGAGCTGGGGGCCGCTGCTCACCGTGAAAACCGACGCCGAAGGCGCAGACCTGGCGGCTCGCTACAAGAATTGGATCACGGACGAGCGCCGTATGACTATGGCCAGGGAGGATGCCATCTACATGCATCCCCTGCCGGCCGACCGCAACATCGAGGTCAGCGATGCCGTCATCGACGGACCCCAGTCCGTGGTCTACGACGAGGCCGAGAATCGGCTGCACGTACAGAAAGCCGTGATGGCCCTCACGATGTCCTGAGTCCATTCGGCCGCAGGATAAGGCCGGAAGCGGTCCTGCCAGGTCCGGCCCGCCGGTCCCCCGGTGCTATGCTGAAGGGGGCGGAGCAACGTCGCGAGAAGAACTGACCCGCTGATTGACAGGGGGCGGGAGGACCATGGAGTTAACGCTTAACGGCCGGCTGGTCTCCGTAGAGGTGCGGGACGGGGAGAGCCTCCTGGATCTGCTCCGGGAGCGCTGCGGCCTGACGTCCATGAAGGACGGGTGCGCCCCGGAAGGGTCCTGCGGCGCCTGCACCGTGATGGTGGACGGGAAGGCCGCGGTCTCCTGCGCCCAACCGGCCGCGCGGGTTGCCGGCAAAAGCGTCAGCACGCTGGAGGGTCTGCCGGCGGAACGGCGCACGCAGTGGGCGGACAGCTTCGTGGCCGCCGGCGCCTCCCAGTGCGGCTTCTGCTCGCCGGGCATCGTGATGAAGGCGGAGGCTCTGCTGGAGCGCACCCCCGCGCCGTCGCGCGAGGAGATCATCCGCAGCCTGGCCGGCAACCTCTGCCGCTGCACCGGCTATATCAAGATCATCGAGGCCGTCCAGTACGCCGCCGCGGCGCGGCGGGGCGAGCCCGTCCCCGCACCCGACTGGAGCGGGCGGGTGGGGTCGCGGACCGGGCGGTATCAGGGCCGCGAGCTGGCGCTGGGCACGAAGCCCTACGTCAACGATCTGCGCCTGCCTGGGATGCTCCACGGGGCCATCCGCTGGTCCGATCACCCCCGGGCGAAAGTCCGGCGTATCGACACGGCGAAGGCGCGGGCCCACCCCGAGGTCGCGGCCGTGGCCACCTGGCGGGATGTCCCCGGCGAGCGCCGACAGGGGCTGATCACGAAAGACTGGCGGCAGTTCGTCGCCGAGGGTGAGACGACCAACTACGTCGGCGACGTGCTCGCCGTGGTGGCGGCCACGAGCCGGGCCGCCGCGCGGGAGGCCGCTGCCCTGATTGAGGTCGAGTACGCGGTGCTGGAGCCGGTGACCGACCCCTTCACCGCGCTGGCGCCCGGCGCCCCGGAGATCCACGAGGACGGCAACATCCTCTCGGTCTCGAAGGTCAAACGGGGAGATGTGGACGCGGCGCTGGCGGGGGCGGCGCACGTGGCCACGGAGACGGTCCAGACGCAATTTGTCGAACACGCCTTCCTGGAACCGGAAGCGGCCCTGGCGGCCCCCACGGAAGACGGGGGAGTGCACGTCCACTCGCAGGGGCAGGGCCCCTGGGACGATAGGCGGCAGGTGGCCTCCTTCCTGGCACTGCCGGTGGAGAAGGTCCGCGTCACCCAGGTCAGCAACGGCGGAGCCTTCGGGGCGAAGGAGGATCTGAACGTCCAGGCCCATGCCGCGCTGCTGGCTCGCATGACCGGCCGGCCCGTGCTGCTGACGCTGTCCCGCCGGGAGAGCATCCGCTTCCACACCAAGCGCCACCCCCTGACGATGACCTACACGGTGGGCTGCGACGCCGAGGGCCACCTGGTCGCGGTCCGCGCGCGCATCGTCGGCGATACCGGAGCGTATGCCAGCGTCGGCGACAAGGTGCTGGAGCGCGCGGCGGGGCACGCCTGCGGCCCCTACAAGGTGCCCAACGTGGACGTGGAGTCCACCGCGGTCTACACCAACAATCCCCCGGCCGGGGCCATGCGCGGCTTCGGGGTCAATCAAGTTAACTTCGCCATGGAAGGGATGATGGGCATCCTGGCCGAGAAGGTGGGCATCGACGGCTGGGCGATCCGCTGGCGGAACGCCTTGGAGACCGGCGACGTCTTCGCCACCGGGCAGAAGCTCGGCCCGGGAGTGGGTTTGAAGAAGACCTTGCTGGCCGTGCGCGACGCCTATCGCTCGGCGCGTTATGCCGGGATCGCCTGCGGTCTGAAGAACACCGGGGTGGGCAACGGCCTGAAGGAGTACGGGAAGGCGATCCTCCGGGTGGAGCAGGACGGCACCGTCACCCTCTTCCACTCCTGGACGGAGATGGGGCAGGGGGTGCACACGGCGCTGCAGCAGATCGCCTGCGAAGAGCTCGGGCTGCCCGCCCACCGCGTGCGCGTCGTCGTGGACACCGTCCGTGAGCTCGACACCGGACAGTGCACGGCGTCCCGCTCAACGGTGCTCGGTGGGCGGGCCGTGATCGAGGCGGCGCGCCAGCTGCGGACTGCCCTTGACGGGCGGCGGCTGGAGGAGCTGGCCGGCCAGGAGTTCTACGGCGAGTTCCTCGTGGACTGGACGACCAAGCTCGGCGTGGAGAAACCTGTCACCCACTTCGCCTACGCCTGGACCACCCAGGTGGCCATCCTCGACGACCACGGCCGGGTGGCCAGGGTGATCGCCGCGCACGATGTGGGCAAGGTGATCAACCCCACCCTACTGGAAGGGCAGATTGAGGGGGCCGTCCACATGGGGCTGGGCGGCGCGCTGTCCGAGGAGCTGGTCGTGGAGGGCGGCGTGCCGGTCACCGATACCCTGAAGTCGCTGGGCATCATCCCGCCGGCGGGGATGCCGGAGGTGGAGTGCATCTTCATCGAGGAGCACCAGCCCGAAGGTCCGTACGGCGCCAAAGGGGTAGGAGAGGCCGGCATGGTCCCCACGGCCTCGGCGGTGGCCGGCGCGCTTTACGCCTTCGACGGCGTCCGCCGCACCCGCCTGCCGATGAAGGATTCCCCGGCGGCCCGCGTGGCCATGCCCAAGCGGGTGCCCGTCCGCACCGCGGCGCCCTCTTGAAACGAGCAGGACCATTCGGTCGGTGATCCTGCCGTGAGCCTGGCGCTCTCTGGGGGGACCGTCCTCACTGCGCTCGATCCTCCCCGACTCGCCCAGGCCGACATCGTCATTGCGCACGGACGGGTCGCCGCCGTCGGGCCGGCCCCGACCGGCATCCCCCGGCGGGACTGTTCCGGCTGCGTGATCATCCCCGGCAACGTCAACGCCCACACCCATCTCTACTCCGCCCTGGCCCGCGGCATGCCCTACCGGTTGGAGCCGCCGGCGAACTTCCTGCAGATCCTGCAGCGCGTCTGGTGGCGGCTGGATCGGGCGCTGGACGGAGAGATCGTGCGCGCCTCGGCGCTCGTGGGCGGGATGGACGCGCTGCTCTCCGGCACGACGACGCTGATCGATCACCACGCCTCGCCCACCGCCATCGATGGATCCCTCGACCTGGTCGCGGACGCGCTGGCGGAGGTGGGCATCCGGTCGGTGCTCTGCTACGAGGTCACGGACCGCGACGGCCCGGAGCGCGCCCGCGCCGGCGTGCGGGAGAACGAGCGGTTCCTGCAGACGCAGCGCTTGCTGGCCCGCGGCCTGGTGGGTGCCCACGCCTCCTTCACGCTCTCCCCCGAGACCCTGGCGGACTGCGTGGCGATCGCCCGGGAGTTCCAGAGCGGCGTCCACATCCACGTGGCGGAGGATCTGGTGGATGAGCGGGACGCCGAGGCCCGCTTTCGCCGCCGCGTGGCGCACCGGCTGGCCGATACGGGCGCGCTGAACGAGCGGGCGATCCTTGCGCACTGCGTACACGTGGACGGCGCGGAGACCGCCCTCATCCTCGAGACCGGCGCGATCGTGGCGCACAATGCCCGCTCCAACATGAACAATGCCGTGGGACGGGCCGCGGTCGGCCACTTCGGTAAGCGCGTCGTTCTGGGGACCGACGGCATCGGCGACGACATGTTTGCCGAATCACAGGCCGCCTACTGGCGCGCCCGGGAGGATGATGTCTTTCTTTCAATGGCCTGGCCGCTGCAGCGTCTGGCCGCGGGCGCCGCGCTGGCTGGCCGCATCTTCGGCGAGCCGCTGCTGGGCCGGATCGAACCCGGCGCGCCAGCGGATCTGACCGTGCTGCAGTACACGCCGCCGACTCCTCTGGAGGATGGCAACGTCGCCGGCCACTGGCTCTTCGGTCTGTCCGCCCGCGACGTGCGGGACGTGGTAGTGGCGGGGGAGTTGGTGGTCGCGGACCGGCGGCTGACCCGGGTTGATCAGGACGAGATCGCCGCCGCGGCGGCCGGACAGGCGGCGCGGCTGTGGCAGCGGCTGGAAGAGATCGGTCCGCACGAGTTTGCGCCCGCGGGGGTGGGCCGGCGATGAGCGGAGGCAACGGGCGCGTCGCCCTGTACCTGCAGGACAAGCATCCCGTCCGGGACGGGATGGACTACGTGCGCTACGCAGAGCAGCGCGGGTTTGAGGCCGTCTGGCAGGCGGAGAGCCGCCTGGTGCGCGAGGCGACGATCCCGCTGGCGGCCTTTGCCGCGGTGACCGAGCGGATCAAGGTCGGCACCGGGGTGATCAACCTCTGGACGCGTAACGTCGGGCTGATGGCCGCCACCTTCGTCACGCTGGACGACCTGGCGCCCGGCCGCGTGCTGCTGGGCATCGGGGCGTGGTGGGAGCCGCTGGCCTCCAAGGTGGGCGTGG
>CAYHPT010000112.1:0-4954 GCA_964358435.1 uncultured bacterium
CCGCCAGCCGGATCAACTGCGCGGCGTCGAGGAGCCCGTCGGAAGCCACGGTGTGCGTGTGCAGGTCGATGCGCATTGTGCTCTTAGTCGGCGTCGTCCCGCAAGACCTGAATCCGGGTAATGCTGCGCGCCCGGCCGTCGCCGTCGACCTCCAGGGCGACGCCGTTCAACTGCGTGGCGCCCCGGGCCACGGTGAACCGGGTGGGTAGGCCGCTGAGGAAGTGTTCGAGGATGGCCTTACGATCCATGCCGATGACGCCGTCGCGCGGACCGGTCATCCCCACGTCCGTGATGTAGGCGGTGCCCTGCGGCAGGATGCGCTCGTCGGCGGTCTGCACGTGGGTGTGCGTGCCGATCAGCGCGCTGACCTTCCCGTCCAGGTACCAGCCTAGCGCCACCTTCTCCGAGGTGGCCTCGGCGTGAAAGTCCACGATGATCAGCGGGGTCGTCTTCCGCAGCTCCTCCATCCACTGCTCGGCTGCGCGAAACGGGTCGTCCAGTTCGCCCATGAAGATCCGGCCCTGCAGGTTGAGGACCGCCACCGGTCCCGCCGGCGTCGCCACGGTCAGCGCGCCGCGCCCCGGCGTGCCCGGCGGATAGTTGGCCGGCCGCAGCAGCCGGGGATGCGCGTCCAGCAGGGTGTAGGCGTCCCGGTTGTGCCAGGTGTGGTTGCCGCCGGTGATGACGTCCACGCCCGCGGCGAAGATCTCTTCCGCCGTATCCTCGGTGATCCCCACGCCACCCGCGGCGTTCTCCCCGTTAGCGATGACCAGATTCGCCCCGTGCTCCCGGCGCAGCGCCGGCAGCAGGTCCTGCACAATGCGCCGCCCCGGGCGCCCGCAGATGTCGCCGATCATCAGGATCTTCATGGGCGCCCGGGGCGTGTCTGTCCGCAGCCCACTTACCGCGCGTACTCGATGGCCCGCGTCTCCCGGAGGACGGTGACCTTGATCTGTCCCGGATACTCCAGGTCGCTCTCGATCTTCTTCGCCAGATCCCGCGCCAGCGCGGCGGCGGAGAGGTCGTCCACCTCCTGCGCCTTGACCAGGACGCGGATCTCCCGGCCGGCCTGGATGGCGTAGGCCTTCTCCACCCCCGGGAAGGAGGTGGCCAGGCGCTCCAGGTTCTCCAGCCGCTTGATGTACATCTCCACCGTCTCCTTGCGCGCGCCGGGGCGACTGGCGGAGATGGCGTCCGCAGCGGCGACGAGCACCGCCTCCACGCAGGTGGCTTCGGCGTCGCCGTGGTGGTACTCGATGGCGTTGATCACCCCCGGCGGCTCGTGGTAGCGCCGACAGATATCCACGCCGATCGTGCTGTGCGTGCCGTCCACCTCGTGGGTGAGGGCCTTGCCGATGTCGTGCAGCAGGCCGGCGCGGCGGGCCAGCGCCGCGTCCGCCTCCAGGTAGGTGGCCAGCAGTCCCGCCAGCAGCGACACTTCCACGGAGTGCTGCAGCAGGTTCTGCCCGTAGGAGTGGCGGAACTTGAGGCGCCCCAGGATCTTGATCTCTTCGGGATGCAGGCCGTGCACGCTGGCCTCAAAGGCGGCCCGCTCCCCCTCCTCGCGGATGCGCTGCTCCAGTTCGCGCTGCGACTTCTCCACCATCTCCTCGATGCGGGCGGGGTGGATGCGGCCGTCGGCGATGAGTTTTTCCAGCGCCAGCTTGGCCACCTCCCGCCGCACCGGGTCGAAGGAGGAGAGCGTCACCGCCTCCGGCGTGTCGTCGATGATCACGTCCACGCCGGTGAGGCTCTCCAGGGTGCGGATGTTCCGCCCCTCGCGCCCGATCACGCGGCCCTTCATCTCTTCGTTGGGCAGGGGAACAACGGACACGGTCACCTCGGCCGTATGGTCGGCGGCGACCCGCTGCACGGCCAGGGCAACGATCTCCCGCGCCCGCCGGTCGGCTTCCTCGCGGGCGGTGGACTCGATTTTCTTGATCAGGGCGGCGGCGTCGCTCTTGCCTTCCTCGGCGACCTGCCGCAGCAACTGCCCACGGGCCTCATCCGCGGTCAGGCCGGAGATGCGTTCCAGTTCGGCCTTCTGCTGATCGCGGAGCGCTGCAACTTCCTCGCGTGCCTGCTGGACCTCTTGTTCCTTCTGGCCGATCAGTCCCTCGCGCTTCTCTTGGAGCTCTCCCTTGCGCTCGAGATTCTCTTCACGCTGCACCAGACGCCGCTCGAGGCGCTGCAGTTCGGCCCGCTGCTCACGGATTTCACGTTCGGCCTCACGCTTGACTCGGAAAGCCTCATCTTTGGCCTCAAGAACGGCTTCCCGCTTCCGTGCTTCTGTCTCTCGGACCGCCTCGTCCAGGATCTTCTTCGCGGCGGTCTCGGCGGACTGAATCCGCGCCTCGGCGACGCTCTTACGCAGGAGGAATCCAAGGAGGAACGCGATCGCACCCACCCCGATAACGATGCCAACGACCAGGGGGTCGATGGGTGGTCACCTCCTTGCCGGACACCCCATGATCGCAGAGTGCCGGGAAATATGACGTCGCCCCGGCGGGGCGACGATCGCTGTCCCTGCTTAGAACGTCGCGCGCATCACCTGCCGATCGAGCGGAAATGAACCCAAAGCACTTTCAGTAATTGTAGTCCTGCCGGGATTTGGGCGTCAATGCGTCTGCGGTGGCGGCTGCCAGAGGGGACCGGGCAGTTCGGGAGGCGGCGGCTGGTCCGAGAGGGCGATGACGCGGTCGGCGAAGGGCTCGTACTCCGGCCGGCACGTGAAAAGCAGGACCTGGTGCGCCTCACTCACCTTCCGCAGGAGGGCCATCGCCGCCCGCAACCGCTCCGGGTCGAAGGTACCGAAGGGATCGTCCAGCAGCAGCGGCGGGTGGTTCCCCTCCGCCAGCACCTCCACCAGCGCCAGCCGGACGGCCAGGTAGACCTGGTCGGCGGTGCCCCGGGAGAGCGCGGGCTCCGCCGGTTCCATCCAGGCGTCCGCCGGCGGGACCCAGACTGCCACCCGGAGGGGCGGTTCGTCGATCTGTACTCTGTCGTAGGCGCCCACCGTCAGAACGCTCAGGTACTCCCCCGCCCGCTCCTCCACCAGGCGCCGGGCCGGGATGAGGGTCTGCTGCCGGGCGGTTTGCAGCCCTTCCCGGGCCGCGCGGTAGACCCGCGCCTTCCGTCGGGCCGCCTCCAGCGCCTCCTGGCGGTCGGCAAGCTGCTCCTGGATAGTCACGAGCATCTCGTAGTCCGGCGCGCCCTCGGCCGTCTCCCGCTCCAGGTGGTCCTGCCGCGCCTGCAGCCGGTGGACCTTCTGGGTCAGGTCTTTGACGTCGTGTTCCAGTTGCTGGACCTGCAGCGGGGTCAGACGCTTGGCCTGCGCCTCCGGCCGCATCAGGGCAGCCTCCCGGCCGGCGATGTCGGCGCGCAGCCGGGCGAGTTCCTCGCGCAAATCCTCGATCTTGGCACCGCCGAGGTGCGCCTCCACCTGGCTCTGCACGGCCGCCCGCTCCTGCACCAGGCCGCGCAGCTTCGCGTGCCTCGAGACCGCTTCCTCCACCGTGGCGCTCCCCGTCGCCGCCGCGGCCGCCCGCAGCGCCTCTTCCTCTTGAGCCAGCGCGTCCTGAGCGGCCCGCAGGGTCTCCCGTATCTCTTCCAGGCGCAACGCCGCCGCTTCCCGCTCCAGCCGGAGGTCGTCGACCCGGCGGTGGCGGTAGGCGGCGTAGATCAGGGCAAGCCCCCCAGCCAGCAGCGCGAGGGTAACGGCCAGGAGCACTGCGCCGGCGCGCCCCAGTGCCGCCGCAACCGCCGCGGCCAGCAAGAGCACGCCTCCCGCGGGCAAGAACGCCCTGGTCCAGGGACTCGCCGCGGAAGTGGCCGCAAGGGCGTCGACCCGTGCCGCCGCGGCGTGGATCGCCTCCTGCCGCCGTCCCACTTCTCGCCGCTGGTTCTGTACCGCTCCCTGGGCGCCGTGGAGCCGCGCGATCGCCGCGTCGTCGGGAACGCCCTGCGCCTGCAGCGCTTCCAGGTCGCGGTCGATCGCCTGCAGCCGGGCGTAGCCCTTCTCGATCGCGCCAATCCTCTCGGCCAGGCCACGCTCCTGGTCGCGGAGCGGCTTCAGTTGAGCCTCCATCGCCAGGAAGTCCTGGTTCTCGCGGAGCAGCGCCTCCCTGTCCCGCAGTTCCCGCGCCCCCGCCTCGTACTCGCCCCTGACCAGGCGGAGTTCCTCCCGCTGCGCGTCCAGGCGGGCGATGCGGCGCTGCAGGTCGGCCTGCTGCGCCTGGAGGGCTTCGACCTCGTGCTGCAGGCGGCGGATCGTCCCCGGGTTTTTCACCGGCCGGTCGAGGCCTCGCTCCAGTTCGGCGATGTCCTTCTCCAGGCGCTTGATCACGGCGCCCGCTTCCTGGTCGCCCGGTCCGGCCTGGACGACGCGGGAGAGCCGCGTGCCGATATCCGCGGAGCCGACGCGCAGCGTGGCGATCTCCGCCTGCTCGATCATTGCTGTGGCCCGGTACAGCCCCTCCGTAGAGAGTCCGAGGGCCTGCAGTACCTTCTCCTGGGCGCGGACCCCCTCCCAGGTGAGCCCGTGGTGCAGGTCGCGCAGTTCCGCCCGCCGCCGCTCGAAGTCCTTGCGCAATTCGTAGCGCCGGCCGTCCACTTCGAACTCCAGCGCGATCGAGCCCAGACTCTCACTGCCCCACGGGCGCCACTCCGCCACCTTCTTGGATGTCGTCGCGGGGTTGACGAAAAACGCGGTGAGGATGGCGTGGCGCAGCGTGGACTTCCCCGCCTCGTTAGGCCCGACCAGCACGTTGAGGCGCGGATCGAAGGTGTAGACGACGTCCTGGAAGCGGCGGAAGTGGCGGATGCGCAACCCGAGGAGGCGCACTAAGACCCCTCCGCCCCCAGCAGCATGGTCACACCTACCTGCAGCGCCTCTTCCAGGATCGGCCGCTCCTCCAGCGGCGCGGTCGCGGCCTGCTCCCGCATCAGCCGGATG
>CAYHPT010000113.1:0-4311 GCA_964358435.1 uncultured bacterium
GAACTGGTCGAGCACCTGGGGATGGTGGTGGCGGTCGTGGCGGCGATCGTGCTGGCCAAGGCGGGGGCCCGGCCGGTGGTGTGGCTGACGGGAGGGCTCTCCGCCGACGGCATCGCCAGCGGCAGCCTCTCGCTGGGCTGGAGCATCACGCTGGCCGCGACGTTCCCGCTCTTCGACGGCGGCGTCACCGCGGCGAAGATCAAGGAGGCGGAACTCCGGCTGGAGCAACTGAAGGTGGTGGAGGCGCAGCTGCGGCAGCAGATCGAGCTGGGTGTGCGGCAGGCCGTGCTGAACCTGAGCGCGGCGGCGGAGGAGCTGACCACCGCGGGCAAGACGATCGAGCAGGCGCGCGAAGCCCTGCGCATCGCCCAGGTGCGGTTCCGCGAGGGAGTGGGGACGAACCTGGAGGTCATCACCGCCCAGTCCGCCCTGACCCAGGCGGAGTCGGCGCGGGTGCAGGCGCTGTTTTCGTTCAACACGGCCCGGGCGCAGCTGGAGCGGGCGGTGGGCGGGCCGGTGCAATAGTGATCTACACGAATGACTCCGTCATGGCCCAGGTCTTATAGCCCGCGAGAATGCGGCCTGAGGCGCCGGAGCGCAGACCATCAGGGCTGACGACCGCCCGTCGCTCAGCCCACGCCCAGCACCCTCGCCGCGCGCTGCACATCGCGGGCCTTCACCATAGAAGTAGTCGACCAGACGAATCGCATCCGGCACTGGTGTCCCCCCCGGGCCTCCCTTGATTGTCGCCTTCTAGCGTAGTCTCTTACTCGTCCTGGAAGATCGCCATTCCCAGTACCGTTGTTCTGGCGTGGTCTCGCGCCGCCATGTGTTAAAACCTCTGATCATGCAAGTCGCGAGGAACTCCACAAATTCGTGCGGGCTCATACTAGCGCGAATCCGCCAGAGATTTTCTCGAAGTCTTTTGCGCGTTTCGTAGATGAACAGATGCTCCACGTATTCCTTATCTCTCACGCGCCACCGCTCACGGCCGTCTGGCGTGTCAGGTAGACGCTGACTTCCGAGATAATGACTCATGCCATCTCCCCATCGTCTCGAGGGACATTCAGGGCCTGGCAATCTGGCGGCACGGCGCCCCCGCCTCGCGCCTGCCGGCGGGATGCGCATCTTAAAAGGGGGAGGACTGAGGATACCCTCTTCCTCTTCAGTCTACCTCTCCTGGCCGATGGGCGGTCGAACGGGGTGGCGACGGCGGTCCTTGGGTTAAGGAGGTGGCGAGAGGTAGGTTACCGGGCGATTGGCTCGTTCAGGTCAGCCTCATCCGGGCACCGGGCAACCTGGGGGGCGGAGAAGATGGGAGAAATCCTGCCCCCGCTGCCAAGCCTAACGTCAGATGGGGCGCGAGTTTCGGCTCGCGTCCCTATGCTTTACCCCATGGGCCGGGCACGCGTGAGACGGCGGAACCCGCGGCAAACAGGCCGAACAGGGAAAGCCAGCCTGCTCCCGAAGGCTTCGTGAAGCGAGAACGAGTGGAGGGTGAGGTGACGTGGCCGACCGTCGTGCGGAGAAGCTGGTTTTCCTCGCCTTTGCTGTCGTTGTGCTCATCGGAGGAACGAACTTCGTGGCGGTCCGCTTCAGTAACCGCGAGCTCGCGCCTTTCTGGGGCGCGGCCCTGCGGTTTGCCGCCGCGGCGCTGCTGCTTTTCGCCGGCGTTCTCGTGCGGCGCCTTCCGCTGCCGCGCGGCCGGGGGCTCCTGGGGACAGTCATCTACGGGGTGCTCGGCTTCGGGGCAGCCTATGCCTTTGCCTACTGGGGTCTCCAGCGGGTGCCGGCCGGCCTGGCCGCCGTCATCCTGGCGTCGACACCGCTGTTCACGTTCGCTTTGGCGGTGCTCCATCGCCAGGAGCAATTCCGCTGGCAGCCCCTGCTGGGCGGTGCGATTGCTCTGGGTGGGATTCTGGTCATGTTCAGCCGATCGGCAAGCGCGGCTGTCCCCCTCTCATCGCTCCTGGCCATGATTGCGACCGCCATCTGCGCCGCCGAGGCATCGATCGTGATCAAGCAGTTTCCGAAGAGCCATCCCATTACGACAAACGCCATCGCCATGGCCACTGGGGCCGTCATCCTCTTCGCCCTGTCCGTCGCCTTCCGCGAGCCGCTGCTTCGGCCCAACCAGGTCACCACATGGATCGCGCTCCTCTATCTCGTGCTGCTCGGTTCCAGCACCGCGTTCGTGCTGTTCCTCTTCGTCCTCAAACATTGGGCGGCCTCGTCGGTCGCGTACCAGTTCGTCCTGTTTCCTATCGTGGCGACGGTTGCCGCGGCCTGGCTGGAGCACCAGCGTGTGGCGCCCTCTATGGCCTTTGGCGGCCTGCTCGTCCTGACCGGCGTGTACGCCGGCGCGGTGGCCAGGGCGCCATTCGCCCAGACGCCCCACCGGCTCGGATCGGAACCTTGTCTGACCTGTGCCGAGTAGTCCCGTCTTCCGAGGGTCTACAAGGGCCTGAGGTGCTCCAGAGGTGAGGGGGAGGGGCATGAAACAGGCCACGACGCCCGGATGGGTGCGCGCGCTCGCGCGTGTGTACCCTCGCGATCGCCTGCTTACCCGCCCCGCTGAGCTGGCGCCCTACGAATCCGACGCCCTCACCGCGTTCCGCGCCCGCCCTGCGGCCGTCGTCATCCCCCTTACCCAGGAAGAGGTCATCGCGACAGTCCGCCTGTGCCACCGGGAGGAGGTCCCTTTCGTCGCCCGCGGCAGCGGCACCAGTCTCTCGGGCGGCTCGCTGCCGGTGGAAGGCGGGCTGGTGATCGCCTTGAACCGCCTGAACCGCGTCCTGCACCTCGACCCGGAGGAACGGTTGGCCGTTGTGGAGCCCGGCGTGATCAACCTGGAGGTCTCCCGCGCCGCCGCTCCCTACGGCCTCTACTTCGCCCCCGACCCCAGCAGCCAGCCGGTCTGCACCATCGGCGGGAACGTCGCCTTCAACTCGGGCGGCGCCCACTGCTTAAAGTATGGGATGACTGCCAATCATGTCCTGGGGCTCAAGGTGGTCCTGGCCGATGGCGAGGTGGCCCGCATCGGCGGCGAGAGCCTGGAGATGGTGGGCCCCGACCTGGTCGGCATGTTCGTCGGGTCGGAGGGGCTGTTCGGCATCGCGCTGGAGATCACGCTGCGCCTGCTGCCCCGGCCGGAGGTGTACCGAACCCTCCTGGCCGCCTATCCGTCACTGGAGGTCGCTGGCGATGCGGTGGCTCAGGTCGTCGCCGCAGGAGTCCTGCCGGGAGCCATTGAGATCATGGACCGCCTGGCCATCCAGGCGGCAGAGGCCGCGGTGGGTGCCGGGTACCCGAAGGAGGCCGCGGCCATCCTCATCGTCGAGCTGGAGGGCGAAGCCCTCGAGGTGGAGGCGTCGTTCCATCGCCTGCGCGCCGTCATCGAGGCCTCGGGCGCCTCCGAGATCCGGGTGGCCCAAGACGAGGCGGACCGCGCCCGCATCTGGAAGGGGCGCAAGGAGACCTTCTCCGCCATCGGGCGGCTGAGCACCGACTACATCACGGGCGATGGGGTCGTGCCGCGCACGCGCCTGGGGCCGGCCCTCGCGGAGATCGAGCGCCTCAGCGCGCAGTACGGCCTGCGCGTCGCCAACGTCTTCCACGCCGGAGACGGAAACCTCCATCCGCTGGTCCTCTACGACGGGCGCCAGCCCGGCGAACTTCAGCGCGCTGAGCAACTGGCCGGGGAAGTCCTGCGCATGTGCATCCGGCTGGGCGGTTCCATCACCGGCGAACACGGGATAGGCATGGAGAAGCGCAAGTACCTGACGGAGATGTTCGGCCCGGATGATATCGCCGTGATGAGGCGCCTGCGCCGGACGATGGATCCCAGGGAAATCGCCAACCGCGGCAAGATGTTCCCGTCGGCATGATCCTGCGGCCCCGTACCCCCAAAGAAGTCCAGGAGGCGGTCCGCGCCCACCCCCGCGTCTGGCTCCGCGGCTCGGGGAGCAAGCCCGCGCTCTCCCCTGCCCCCCCAGACGCCGTGATCCTGGACCTCTCCGGCCTTGCCGGGATGCTGGAGTACGATCCTGCCGAGTACACCTTCAACGCCCTGGCCGGCACGCCCGTGGCGGAGGTGGAAGCCCTGCTGGCCGGGTACCGCCAATACCTGCCCTTTGACGCGCCCTTCGCCAGAGGCGGCGCGACCATTGGGGGCGCGGTGGCGGCGGGGCTCGCCGGTCCGGGACGCTACCGCTACGGCGGCGTGCGCGACTTCGTCATCGGCGTGCAACTCGTGGATGGCGAGGGGGCCCTGATCAAGGGCGGAGGCCGTGTGGTGAAGAACGCCGCCGG
>CAYHPT010000113.1:4321-4886 GCA_964358435.1 uncultured bacterium
GCGCCCGGCCCTCGGCGGTTTCGTTGCTCGCCACCGGGTTCGACCTGCCGAAGCTGATGGTGGGGAGCCTGGGTCTGCTGGGCGCCCTGGTCGCCCTTTCCTTCAAGGTATTCCCCCGGCCGGAGGCGTACGCCACGCTTCGCGTCGACCTTCCCGATCTGTCCGCGGCCCTGGCCGCCCTGGTCCGCCTGACCACCTCGCGCTTCGACCTGGAGGCCCTCGACCTGGAGCCGGCGGGACGCCTCTGGGTGCGCCTCGGGGGTACCGCAGCTCCGCTGCGGCAGCGGGTGGAGCAGGTGCGGGCATTTGTCGGGGGGCAGGCGGAGGTGTTGGAGGGGCCGGACGAGCAGCGCCTGTGGGAAGATGCGCGAGAGTTCACATGGGTGCCGGCCGCCGTACCACTGGTGAAGGTGCCGCTGACGCCGAAGCGGATTCCTCGCTTTGACGCTGCCCTGGCCTCGGTCGGCGCCGCACGCCGCTACAGCGTCGGCGGCAATGTCGCCTGGGTCGCCTGGGCAGAGGGGCTTCGCCTGGCCGCCCTGGATCACGTGCTCAGCGCGCAGGG
>CAYHPT010000114.1:0-2425 GCA_964358435.1 uncultured bacterium
ATCCTGATCGCGGCGGCGGGGGTGTATGGGCCGATGGGCACCGTGCTGGAGGTCGATCCTGCCGCGTGGGAAGAGACCATCCGCATCAATCTCCTCGGGACCTTCTACTCGATGCGCGCGGTCCTGCCAGTGATGGTGCGCCAGCACCGAGGCAAGATCGTGGCCTTTTCCGGCGGCGGGGCGGTGTCGCCGCGACCGCGCTTCTCGGCGTACGCGACGTCGAAGGCGGGAGTGGTTCGTCTGGTGGAGACGGTGGCCGCGGAAGTCGCCGAGCTGGGCATCGACGTCAACGCGGTGGCGCCGGGCGGCGTCCCTACCCGGCTTCACGATGAGGTCTTGCGCCATCCGGAGCGGGCGGGTGAGGCCGAGGTGCGGAAAGCGAAGGAAATCAAGGAGGGCGGGGGCGGTGCGACCAGTCGCCTCCTCGCCCTGGTGAGATTCCTGGCCAGTGATGCGTCGCACGGGCTTACCGGGCGGCTCATCAGCGCGGTGTGGGACGACTGGGAGTCCCTCCCGGAACGGATCGCGGAGATCCGCGGGACCGATCTCTACACGATGCGGCGCGTGACGGGATCGTCGTCTTCCTCCCTATGACCTCCGGACCGGAGAGGCACTTCGTCACAGGAGGCGCCGGGTTCATCGGCAGCCACCTGGTGGAACGGCTGTTGGGACAGGGGCACATCGTCGTGGCGTACGACAACTTCGGGACCGGGCGGCGTAGCCACCTGGAGCCGTACCTGGACCATCCCGGGTTCAGGCTGGTCGAAGGCGACATCCTCACGCTGCCCCACCTTGCGGAGGCGATGGCGGGCGCGGATGTCGTCTGGCACCTCGCGGCCAATACCGACATCCTCAAGGGGAACGCGCAGGTGGACCTCGATCTGGAGAACTGCACGATCGGCACCCACCGGGCGCTTGAAGCGATGCGCGCCACGGGCGTTCGGCGGATCATCTTCGCGTCCAGCGCGGCGGTGTACGGAGACATCGACAGGCTGCCCACGACGGAGGCCGTCGGGCCCCTGCTGCCG
Organism: uncultured bacterium; assembly: GCA_964358435.1. Lineage (GTDB taxonomy): Bacteria > Sysuimicrobiota > Sysuimicrobiia > Sysuimicrobiales > Humicultoraceae > Humicultor. Next base: position 1,029 of record CAYHPT010000114.1, read on the forward strand.
ATTTCCCTCTACGGAGCCGCCAAGGTAGCGGGCGAGACGTTGATCAGCGCCTACTGCCACCTGTTCGGGTTCCAGGCATGGATGTTTCGATTTGGCAATGTGATCGGCGCCCGGATGGGCCACGGTGTCATCTACGACTTCATCCAGAAGCTCCGCCGCAATCCGCGCGAGCTGGAAGTGCTCGGGGACGGGGAGCAGGAGAAGCCCTACCTGCTGGTCGAGGACTGCCTGGGCGGGATGGAGTGCGCCTTTCGGCGGTCGGGCGCGTGGTGCGACGTCTACAACCTCGGTCCGGAGGACGGCATCAAAGTCAAGCGGATTGCGGACATCGTCATGTCGGAGATGGACCTCGATCGCGACCAGGTGTGCGTCCGGTATACGGGGGGGCAGCGGGGCTGGCCCGGGGATGCTCCCCGAATGGGATTCGACGCTTCAAAGATGCGCGCCCTGGGGTGGAGGGCCGAGCACAGCTCAGCAGAGGCCGTGAGGATCGCGACCCGGAGGCTGCTGGGCCGAGAGGATCGCGACCCGGAGGCTGCCGGGCGGAGAGGATCGCTGGCGCCATGAAGGTGGCCCTCGTTGGCGCGGGGCGGCAGGGCGGGCGGCGCCTCCAGGCCATGTGCGACTTCGGCGAGGACGAGGTGGTCACGGTGGCCGACATCGATGGCGACGCGGCCAGCTCACTCGCGCGCCGGGCGGGGTGTCCCTGGACGACGGACTGGCGCCAGGCCCTGCGGGCGGAGGCGGAGGCTGTTGTCATCTGCGTGCCCCCGGACGCCCACGCCGACATCGCGGTCGCGGCGCTGCGCGCCGGTCGCCATGTGCTGTGTGAGAAGCCGCTGGCCATGACCGCCGCGGCAGCGTGGGCTCTGGTGGCTGAGGCCGCCCGGGCGGAACGCGTGCTCAAGTGCGGCTTCAACTACCGTCACCACCCGGCCATCGCCCAGGCCCGAGCGTGGGTGTCCGAGGGCCGACTCGGGCGTGTTGTGATGCTGCGCAGCCGCCACGGCACGGGGGGCCGCGCGCAGTTCGCACAGGAGTGGCGTACCCGGCTGGAGCGCAGCGGGGGCGGGATCCTCATGGATCAGGGCGTCCATGTACTCGACCTCTTCCGGTGGTTCGGCGGCGCGTTCTCCGAGGTCGCCGGATCGACGGCGACGAGCTATTGGCCGATCGCCCCTGTGGAGGACAACGCCTTTGCCATCCTCCGGGGCGACGGCCTCCTGGCGAGCCTGCACGTGAGTTGGACTCAGTGGAAGAACCTGTTCTCGCTGGAGATCGTCGGTGCGGATGGATCCGTCAGCGTGGACGGCCTGGGAGGGAGCTACGGAGTGGAGCGCGCCCTCTTCCGCCGGCGAAGTACCGGCGCCGAGCAGGAACAGGAGGTCATCGAGTTC
>CAYHPT010000114.1:2435-4843 GCA_964358435.1 uncultured bacterium
GCCGACACCTCCTGGCACGACGAGTGGCGAGAGTTCAAGATGGCTGTCGTCGGGTCGCGAGAGCCTTCGGGTGGTGGTCGGGATGGCGCCGAGGCCCTGACACTTGTCGAGGCCATCTACCAGGCGTCTCGGGAGCGGCGGGTCGTTTCCCTCCGGCCGGCAGTCGGGGCGGCGCCCGAGAGGCGTTCGGGCATTTGAGGTCGACGATACCGGCCGTGGTCTCTGACGACATCTCCGTCGCGGTCTTGGGCCTCTGGCATCTCGGCGCGGTGACGGCGGCTGGTCTGGCACACCTGGGCTACCGCGTCACCGGGCTGGAGATGCACAGATCCCGCCTGAAAGCGCTGGTCGACGGCCGGCCGCCCATTCACGAACCCGGCCTGGCCGAGATGTTCGCTCAAGGGATCGCCGCCGGCCGGCTGAGGTTCGTCGGCGATCCGCGCACGGCGGTAGCGGACGCGGGGTTCGTCATGCTGACCGCGGATGTGCCCGTGGATGAGCAGGACGAACCGGACATCTCGGGGCTGATCGACGCCGCGCGGACGATCTCCCCGCATCTCCAGCCGGGGGCGGCGCTCGTCGTGCAGAGTCAGGTGCCGGTGGGGACCTGCGCGCAGCTGCTGCAGGCCGTGCGGCAGGCCAATCCGCATGCCGAAGTTCACCTGGCCTACTGCCCGGAGAACCTCCGGCTGGGGGAAGCTGTTCGCCGCTTCCTCAACCCCGACATGATCATCATCGGTGTAGACACGGACGCGGCGCACGCCCGGATGGAGGAGCTGTTCCGGCCGATCGCGGCGCCCAGGGTTGTGATGGACATTCGGTCCGCGGAGATGACCAAGCACGCGCTGAACATGCTGCTGGCGACCGCCATCAGCTTCGGCAACGAACTCGGGGCGCTGTGTGAACTCGCGGGGGCCGATGCTGCACAGGTCGTTCGCGCCCTGCGCCTGGATCGACGAATCGGCCCCGGATTGCCCCTCGATCCGGGCCCGGCGTTCAGCGGCGGCACCCTGGCCCGTGATCTCTCCGTCCTGCGCCGCCTCGCCGCGGCCCATGGCATGCCCGTGCCCCTGCTGGAGGGCGTTCGGGCCGTGAACGACGCGCAAAAGACCCTGGCCCTGCGGCGGTTGGAGGCCGCCCTGGGGACGCTGCACGGTGCTCACGTGGGGGTCCTCGGCCTGACGTATAAAGCGGGAACGAGCACCATTCGGCGGTCGCTGGCCCTGGAGCTCATCCGCGCCCTGGAGGTTCGCGGCGCCTCGGTGACCGCCTACGACCCCCTGGCCGATCTGTCGGAGGCGGACGCGCTGCCCCCGTTTACGCGGGTGACCGATCCGTACGCGGTCGCACAAGGAGCCGACGCTTTAGTGATCATGACCGACTGGCCGGAGTTCCGCGCGCTGGATCTGCGGACGCTGCGCGGGGACATGCGCGGGACTGTCTTGATTGACACCCGGAATCTGCTTGATGCCGCACGGGCGGCGGCGGCGGGTTTTGCCTACTACGGGACGGGGCGAGCATGACGCGCACGGGAGGCGAGATTCACGTGGCGGTCGTCGGGTCCGGCCCCCGGGCGCTGCACTGGGCCAGGTTCCTCGAGGAGTGCCCCCGGACGACGGTCAGCCTTGTGAGCTCGATGCCGGGACGCCGGGTAGAGGGCGGCGCGCCCGGGTCCGCGGCGGAGGACTGGCGCGAGGCCGTGCGCCGCTCCAGTGTACATGCCGTACTGGTCTGCACCCCTGTGGACGTGAGAGCGGAGGTCAGCATCGCGGCGATGGAGGCCGGGAAGCACGTCCTGTGTGATCAGCCCATCGCCGCGCACCCGGACATCGGCGAGCAGGTGGTGCAGACGGCGAGGCGCTGCGAAGTCGTCTTCTTCGGCAGCGCGCGTTTTCGGCATCGGCGCGCCGTCATGCGCATGCACCAGTGGATCGCGGACGGGTTCATCGGCGAGCCCACGGCTCTGCGCTGCCGATTTGGTCCCCCGGAATCTGCGGCCGGGGTCGAGGTACCCCCGGAAGAGACGCTGGGCGAGCGGACTGTCTGGGGCGCGGACCTGGCCCGGCGGCTGTTCGGGCAGGTCGAGGGAGTCGTCGCCCTCGATCCGCCGCGGCCGGCGGAGATGGTGGTGGCTCTCCTGCGAGGCTCGTCGGGGGAGGTCGCGCTCTTCGAAGCCTGTCTGCTGGCAGACGCGGGCGAATTCTCGGTCGAAGTGTTGGGCCGGGACGGCTACGCCTCCGCGCGGGGCTCGGACGGGGATGGCCGGGAACGGGCGGCGGTTGCCCGGCGGGACCTGCGGGCGCCGTTTCGGGAAACCCGTGTGGAGTTTGCGGGTGCGGATCCCTCGGCAGCGCGCGAGTGGGGGGCGTTCGCGGTCGAGCCCCTCGTCGTGGACACGGGCGCGACCG
>CAYHPT010000115.1:0-4842 GCA_964358435.1 uncultured bacterium
GACGAAGACGAACCCGGCCTCCGCGCAGGCGGCGGCAAAGGCGGGGTTCTCCGCCAGAAAGCCGTAGCCGGGGTGGATGGCGTCTGCCTCGGCGGCACGCGCGATCTCCAGCAGGCGCGCGATGTTCAGGTAGGACTCGGCCGGCGCATCGGCCGGCAGGGGCCACGCCGCGTCGGCCAGGCGCACGTGCGGCGCGCCGGCGTCGATGGGCGAGTAGACCGCGAGCGGCGCAATCCTCAGCGCGCGGCACGCCCGGATGAGGCGAACGGCAATCTCGCCCCGGTTGGCGATGAGCAGGCGGCGGACGGGTTTCAACGGGCGGCCCACGGCCTCAGTGGGCGACGATCGGAATGACCAGCGCTTTGCGCAGCATGAGCTCTTCGGCCCGCCGGGCGTCCCCTCTCTCCACGAGTGTCCTCACCTCCGGATCACCCACGAGCGCCCGGCCGATGCCCAGCGCAAAGGATGGATACCCAAAATTCCGCTGGTCGGATACCCAGGCCACGATCCAGGCGGGGACGGTGCCGGTCCCGGCGGTGAAGAGCAGCATCTCGTAACTGGCGACGCGCTCAAGTTCCACGCGGGTCGAAAGGGTCGAGCGCATACTCGCCACTACCGCGTCGTCGTGGGCGGTCACCGACCTGGCCACACCCCCGCCGACCAGCAGCCGGATCGTCCCGCTGAACCCGCACTCGGCGAAGAGGTGTTTGGCCCGCGCCGGTTCGTACGAATAGCCTTGGACGGAAGCGTTGAACCCGGGCAGCGCGGGATGCTGGATCCCCTTCGCCGGCTGTGGTCGCTGCGGCAGGTAGGGGGCGACCGCCTGCGCGACGGTTTCGCGGTCGATGGCGTAGGCGACGGCCTGCCGGCAGACGAGTTCGTTCCAGGGCGCCCGCTGCGGGGAGAAACCGAGAACTCGCAGCGTGGGGACAGCAGGAGCAACGGCGGGTGGGGTCTGCCCGCGGGAGTGCACAGGGAGCAGGGCCGCGGCACCCAGGGCGAGGAGGACAAGCAGAACGGCCCGAGCCGGCGGCCTCACGCGCGTCCTCTCAGAGCTCCTCCTCTTCCTCTTCTTCTTGCCGCGCCTCCGGGCGGTAGACCATCGAATAGCGCGCGATCTGAAACCCGCACGCCTCCCAGAAGCGCAGGCCGCGGACGTTGCCCGCCACTACCGCCGCGTAGATCTCGCCCGCGCCCTGCGCTCTGAGAAACTCGATTACCGCTTCGGACAGGCGCCGGCCGAGGCCCTCGCGGCGGTACTCCGGGTAGATGAAGACCTCGGCGACCATCCCCTGCGAGCGGCCGTCGACCATGCCGCGCTGCAGGGTGGCCACGGCGAAGCCCACTTTGCGCGCCTGATCCACCGCCCACCAGATGTGGCGCGTCTTGCCCTGGTCTTTGAAGAGGACTCCCAGATACTGGTCCAGCCAGTCGTCCGGCGGCGCCTCACCGTTGATTTCCTTGCGGTAGTGGCGCATCCAGTCGCGAAACTTCTTATCACCGGGATCGACGTGCTCGAGCTTCATGCGAAGCGCAGACCTCGGCCTCTGACCTGGAGGTTGAGTGCGCGTAGAGTATTCCCCTCCGCGCCGGACGACTCCTGTGGGGACGACCGGCGCGGAGCGGACGGACACGGAATGGCGGGGCAACCTGTCGGCGACGGCGCCTATGGCTCCGCTTTCGCCGTGATGCGCGCGGGCCGGCCGGGACGCCTCGGCCACCGCTCGACGAACCGGATGATGGCATGCCGCTCCCAGATAGGCCCTGCGGCCAGGGTGACCAGGGGACGAGGAAAGCTACGCGAACGGGCAAGCTCGGACACACGCTGCTCCGGAAATCCAGCCTGCCACCATTTCCTTTGATGAAGTCAAGGGAAAATGCGCTGCAGCACCTCCCGTCGTTGATCGGCTCATGCGTAGGGGATTTCGGAGGGCGTCGGCCCCGCGGGACGCCGCGGTTACCCGATGATTCCGTATTGGTAAGGACCGCGGATCAAGGCGCCGTCCGCGAACCGCGACGGGCGAAACACACCGATGTCGATGCTGCTCCGCTCGCCCAGCACGGCGTGGGCCATGACCTCTCCGATCGCCGGGCTGAGCTTGAACCCGTGGCCGCTGAATCCCGCGGCGACGAACAGTCCGGCGATGCCGTCCACTGGCCCGAGCACCGGCTGCCAGTCTGGCGTGACATCATAAAGGCTGGCGAAGCCGCCGCGCACCTCGCCGTCTCGCGACTCGGGATATCGCCAGACGAGCTTGCGGACGATCCGCTCCGCGAAATCGAAGTCCAACCCCTCATCAAAGACGTCGGCGGACACCTCCTCTTCATCGCCCTCCTCGATCGACCCCAGGAGCACCTGCCCGCCGACGTCGGGGCGAAGGTAAAAGCCTTTCATCAGATCACCGCAGACTCTCTCGATGGCCACGGAACGCAACTGGACCAGGGCGACCTGAATGCGCATCGTGCGGATGGGGAGGCGGACCTCCAGCGGATCCAGCAGGCGGGGTGTCCACGGTCCGGCGGCCACCAGGACGCGCGGCGCGTGGATCATGCCGGCGGCAGTCTCGACCCCCTGCACCTTCCCGCGCTCCACGACGATCCGTGTGGCGGTGGTGCCCGGTGTGACCTCGACGCCGTGTCGACGCGCGGCGGCGGCGAAGGCCGTGCTGGTAGCATAGCCGTCGGCGTAGCCGGAGTCGGGTTCGTAGGCGGCCGCAGCCACGTCTGCCAGATTCATCGCGGGATCCAGGCCGGCCAGCTCGCGCGGACTCAACACAGAGGTGCGCACGCCGAGCGAGGACTGCAGGCGGACGTTGGCCTCCAGATGGGCGCGATCGGCCGGCCCTGCCAGCAGGAGAAACCCCGTCCTGCGGAAATCTGCGGTGCCCCCGACCGCGTCGGCGAAGTGCTGGAAGATCTCCAGGCTGCCCAGGGCCAGGCGGATGAGCGGCTCCAGTGAGTAGTGCATGCGGATGATGCCGCTGGAACGGCCGGTGGGCCCACCCCCCACCTGGCCTCTCTCGAGGAGCACGCAGCGTGCGCCGCGGCGTCCCAACTGAAAGCCCGCGCTGGTGCCGGTGCACCCGCCGCCGATCACCACGACGTCGGCGGTCTGCACGTCAGAGGGGGATGTTGCCGTGCTTGCGCTTGGGGTTCGTCTGCCGCTTGGTCTGCAGGAGTTCGAGCGCGGCGATCAGCCGGGGTCGGGTCTCCCGCGGCTCGATCACGTCGTCGATGTACCCGCGCTCGGCGGCGATGTAGGGATTGGCGAACTGGGCGCGGTAGGCCTCGACGAGTTCGCGGCGGCGGGCCTCTGGATCTGGGGCCTCCGCCAGTTCCTTGCGGAAGATGATGTCGATGGCCCCCTCCGGTCCCATCACGGCGATCTCCGCGGTCGGCCAGGCCAGGTTGAGGTCGCCGCGGATGTGCTTGCTGCTCATGACGTCGTAGGCGCCGCCGTAGGCTTTCCGCGTGATCACCGTGAGTTTGGGCACCGTGGCCTCGCAGTAGGCGTAGAGGAGTTTCGCGCCGTGCCGGATGATCCCGCCGGACTCCTGCGCCGTGCCGGGCATGAACCCGGGGACGTCCACGAAGGTCACCAGCGGAATGTTGAAGGCGTCACAGAAGCGGACGAAGCGGGCGCCCTTGTCCGCGGAGTCGATGTCCAGCACCCCGGCCAGTACCGCGGGCTGCTGGGCGACGATCCCCGCGGGCCGGCCGTTCAGGCGGGCGAAACCCACCAGCAGGTTGGGGGCGAACGCGCGGTGCACCTCGAGGAACTCGCCGTCATCGACGATGCGGTGGACGACCTCGTGCATGTCGTAGGGCCTCGTCGGCTCCTCGGGCACCAGCGTGTTCAGCCCATCGTCCATCCGCGCGGGGTCGTCGGCGGGCTCTCCGCGCGGGGGATCGTCCACGTTGTTCTGCGGCAGGTAGGCGAACAGGCGGTGGACAAGCCCGAGGGCGTCCTCGTCGTCTTCCGCGACGAAGTGGGCGACACCGCTCTTCGCCGCGTGCACCTCGGCCCCGCCCAGTTCTTCGTGGCTGACCTCCTCTCGCGTGACCGCCTTCACCACCTGCGGACCGGTGACGTACATGTAGGATGTGCCGCGCACCATGATGATGAAGTCGGTCATCGCCGGCGAGTAGACGGCGCCGCCGGCGCAGGGACCCATGATCACGGAGATCTGCGGCACGACGCCCGAGGCCATCACGTTGCGGAGGAAGATCTCCGCGTAGCCGCCGAGTGCCGTCACGCCCTCCTGGATGCGCGCCCCGCCGGAGTCGTTGAGCCCGATTACCGGGATGCCGCTGGAAAGCGCCAGGTCCATGATCTTGACGATCTTCTCGGCGTGCCCCTCGCCCAGCGAGCCGCCGAGCACCGTGAAGTCCTGCGAGAAGACGGCCACCGGCCGACCCTCGATGGTCCCGTGGCCGGTGACGACGCCGTCCGCGGGCACCTCGACTTTATCTAAGCCGAATTCGCGGCCACGGTGCGTGACGAAGCGGTCGAGTTCGACGAAGGATCCGGGGTCGAGCAGGAGGTCGAGCCGTTCGCGCGCGGTGAGTTTGCCGGCCTCGTGTTGCCGGCGGATCCGCTCCTCCCCACCCATGCCGTAGACCTGCTCGGCGCGGCGGCGGAGGTCGTCTAGCCGGTCCACGACTCTGTGCTCCCGCGGGTCGCCGGTCCCGCCGGTTCCCCGGCCCTGCTAGGCCTGCACGGGGACTTCGTGCGCCAGGGCGGAGCGAGGACGGATCGAGATGATGGCGTGCTTGAAGACTAATTCCTCAATGCCCCGCGCCTCCACGAGCAGGCTGTAGGTGCCGAAGTCCTTGACCACC
>CAYHPT010000116.1:0-4777 GCA_964358435.1 uncultured bacterium
CCGGACAGATCGTCGTCTTCGTCCACTGCGGCTCGCGCGGCCTGGGCCACCAGGTCTGCACCGACTACCTGCGCGTCTCCGAGCGGGCGAACGCTCAGCAGTACCACATCCACCTGGTGGACCGGCAGCTGGCCTGCGTCCCCTTCCGCTCGCCGGAGGGGCAGGATTACCTCGGGGCAATGTGCGCCGCCGCCAACTTCGCCTGGGCCAACCGCCAGTGCATCACCCACTGGGTGCGGGAGGCGTTCGAGCGCGTCTTCGGCCGCAGCGAGCGCGACCTGGGGATGGACCTGGTCTACGACGTCGCGCACAACATCGCCAAGGTCGAGGAGTACGAGGTCGGCGGGCGGCGCATGCCGGTCTGCGTGCACCGCAAGGGTGCCACGCGGGCCTATCCGCCGGGGCATCCGGAGGTGCCGGCCCGCTACCGGGGTATCGGCCAGCCCGTGCTGATCCCCGGGGACATGGGGCGGTACTCCTTCGTCGCCGTGGGTACAGAAGAAGCGATGCGCCTGACCTTCGGCTCGACCTGCCACGGCGCCGGGCGCGTGATGGGGCGAAAAGCAGCGGTGCGGGCGCTCCGCGGAGTCGACGTGGCGGATCAACTGCGCAGCCAGGGCATCATCGTGCGGGCGCAGGACCGCTCGCTGCTGGCCGAGGAGGCGTCCCAGGCCTACAAGGACGTGGCCGACGTCGTGGACGTCTGCCACAACGCCGGCATCAGCCGGCGGGTCGTGCGCACGCGCCCGATCGGCGTGGTCAAAGGGTAGAGTGCGCCGGGTCGTCCGGCGCAGACGAAAGGAGAGGCGTGGACTTCCACCTCACCGACGAACAGCGCCTGATCCACCAGACGGTGCGCGACTTCGCCGCGCGCGAGATCCGGCCGCACGCGCGGGAGTGGGACCGCCAGGGGAAATTCCCGCTGGAGCTCGTCCCGCCGCTGGCCGAACTGGGCCTCTGGGGCCTGACGGTGCCCGCCGCGTACGGCGGAGCCGGCCTGGACATGATGAGCATCGCCCTGGCCATCGAGGCCCTGGCCTGGGGCGACGGCGGCATCGCGCTGGCCGTCGCCTCGCACAACTCGCTCTGCACCGGCCACATTGTCCAGTTCGCCAGCGAAGAGCAGAAGCAGCGCTACCTTCCACAACTGGCCTCGGGACAGGCGCTGGGCGCCTGGTGCTTAACCGAGCCCGGGGCGGGCAGTGACGCCGGATCCATTCAGACCCGCGCCGTGCGCCGCGGCGACACCTGGTACATCACCGGGACCAAAGTCTTCGTCACGCAGGGTTCCATCGGCGGCGTCTACGTCGTGATGGCGGTAACCGACCCGCAGGCGGCGCGGGACGGGATCTCCGCGTTCATCGTGGAGCGGGAGACCCCCGGCCTGCGGGTGGGGAAGCACGAAGACAAGCTGGGCGTGCGCAGCAGCGACACCGCCGAGGTCGTCTTTGAGGAGTGCGAAGTGCCGGAGGCGAATCTGATCGGCGGCCCCGGCGACGGGTACCGGCAGGCGATGGGCACGCTGGAGAAGGGGCGAATCGGCATCGGCGCCATGGCCGTGGGACTGGGCCGGGCCGCGCTGGAGGCCAGCGTCCTCTACGCGCGGGAGCGGAAGGCCTTCGGCAAGCCCATCGCCGAGCACCAGGCCGTGGCCTTCATGCTGGCGGACATGGCCGCCGAGGTCGATGCCGCCTGGCTGCTCGTGGCCCGCGCCGCGGCGCTGGCCGACCAGGGACGCCCCTTCCGCCGCGAGGCCTCCATGGCCAAACTCTACGCCTCCGAGGCGGCGGCCCGCGCGGCGGCCAAGGCGGTGCAGATCCACGGCGGGTACGGCTTCATCAAGGACTACCCGGTAGAACGCATCTACCGCGACGTGAAACTCACGGAGATCGGCGAGGGGACCTCGGAGATCCAGCGAATCATCATCGCCAAATCGATTCTCGAGGAGTAGGATGCCTGGCGCGGCTCCGGAGAGTTTTCAGGCGCGGCTGGACCGTGGCCCTCTGCTGGCGGACGGGGCCATGGGGACGATGCTCTACGCCCGCGGCGTGCCGTTCGACCAGTGCTTCGACGGGCTCAACGTCGACCGGCCCGATCTGGTCACGGCCATCCATCGAGAATACATTGCCGCCGGCGCGGAACTCATCGAGACCAACACCTTCGGGGCCAACCGCTTCAAACTGAGTCTCCACGGACTGGAAGATCGGGTGCGCGCCCTCAACGTCGCGGGCGCAGCAACCGCGCGCGCGGCACGGGAGGCCTCCGGCCGCTGGGTCTGGATCGCCGGATCCATCGGGCCGATCGGCCGGCCGCTCGCGCCCCTGGGGACGGTCAAGGCGGGCGAGGCCCGGCAGGCCTTCGCCGCGCAGGCAGAGGCGCTGGCCGAGGGCGGCGTGGACCTGCTGATCTTCGAGACGTTCAGCGACCTGCACGAGCTGACGGAGGGAGTGGCCGCGGCCAAAGAGGTCACCGGCCTGCCGATCATCGCGCAGATGACCTTCACGCACGAAGGGAAAACGCTGCTCGGCCACACCCCCGCGGAGATCGTCGCCCGCTTGGAAGAACTGGGGGTGGCGGTCATCGGGGCCAACTGCAGCGTCGGCTCGCAGGGCGTACTTGAAGTCATGGAGCAGATGGTGCTCGTCAGCCGCACGCCCCTCTCGGCGATGCCCAACGCCGGGTTCCCTGCCTATGTGAACGGGCGGATCATGTACTTCTCCGCGGCGCAGTACATGGCGGACTACGCCCGCCAGATGGTGGAACTGGGCGTGACCGTGGTCGGCGGGTGCTGCGGTACGACCCCGGAACATATTCAGGCGATGCGCGAGGTGCTGCGCACCGTCGAATCCCCCCCGCCGCCGCGGCTGCGGCCGCGGGTGACGGTGCCTGCACCGCCGCCGGTGGCCCGCCCCTCGCCGCCGACCGCCCTCGCCGCGCGGCTGGGACGCCGCTTCGTCCTCACCGTGGAGGTGCTGCCCCCGCGGGGGACACAGGAGGGACCGGAACTGGAGGCCTGCCAGCTGCTGCGGCAGGCCGGGGCCGACACCATCAACGTCCCGGACAATCCCATGGCCCGCCTGCGCATGAGCCCGTGGGCGATGTGCCTGCGCATTCAGACGGACGTGCGGATGGAGACGGTCCTGCACTTCACCACCCGCGATCGCAACCTGGTGCGGATGCAGTCCGACCTGCTGGCGCTGCACGCCCTAGGGATCCGCAACATCCTGGTGCTGCGCGGCGATCCGCCGCAACTGGGCGACTATCCCAGCGCCACCGCCGTCTCCGACGTGAAGCCGTCGGGGTTGATCCGCCTGATCAAGCAGTTCAACGAAGGACATGACCTGGCCGGCAACGACCTGGGGCAGGCCACGACCTTCCTGGTGGGCGCCGCCCTGAACATGGGGGCGCGCGACCTGGATCGGGAACTGCGCGTGCTCGAGCAAAAGCTGCGCGCCGGCGTGGACTTCCTCTGCACCATGCCGATCTTCGAGCCGGCGACGCTGGATCGCGTGCTGGACCGCATCGGCCCGCTGCCGGTGCCTCTGCTCGTGGGAATTCTCCCGCTGCACGGGCTGCGGCACGCGGAGTTCTTGCACAACGAGGTCCCGGGGATGGTGATCCCCACGGCGCTACGGGACGCCTTCCGCGCCGCTCCCCGGAACGGCCGCGAAGTGGGCCTGCGTTTTGCCGAGGAACTGGTGGCGGCGATCCGCCCTCGCGTCCAGGGGCTCTATCTGATCCCCTCGTTCGGCCGGTACGACCGGGTGCTGCACCTGGTGCAGACGCTGCGGAAGGAGACACCGGCGCCCTCCGACCCGTGAGCCGCCCCATCCGCGTGGAAAAGCAGCGCAGCATCCGCGCCTCGCAGCAGCGTGTCTACCAACTGCTCAGCCGGGTGGAAGGGCTTCCCCGCTACGCCGATCTGTGGCTGGCCGCGGACGTCCTGGAACGCGGCGGCGGGCAGGTGGTGGCGGAGTTCCGCGGCTACTTCGGCGGGCTGCCGGTGGATTCGGTGCAGCGGGTGAGCCTGCGGCCTCCGGTGCGGCTGGAGTTCCGCCAGCTGCGGGGGACGTTCAAGGCCCTGCGCGGCGAGTACGTCATCGAGCAGGAAGGCCAGGGCTCGCGGCTGACCGCGCGCATGGAGGTCGAGGCGGGGATTCCGATCCTGGACGAGCAGGCGGTGCGCATAGTCTTGAGTACGGCCCTCGACCGGATGCTGGCCAAGGTCAAGGATGCCGCCGAACGCGACCTGCCCCGCCTGGTGCCCGCGAAGCGGACCGCCCCGCCCGCCTTGCCCTCCGAACGCGTCGAGAGCGCTGGGGAAACCACCCCGGAAGTTGAGGAATCCCCAGCAGCCGAGCCTGAAGCGCCCGCGCAACCGGCACCGGCCAGTCTGGCAGCCCCGGCGTCCACGGAGCCGCACCGTCCCGGGCGCCGCCGCCGGCGCCGTCGGCACCGCCGCCGGCCGGGAGGGCCACCGCCCGATGGCGGCGGCACCGCGCCGCAGTGAGCAGCACCAACAGCGCTCCCCACCGCCTGCAGGCGGCACCGCGATGAGCCCCCGCATGGTCACGCCGGTCGAGATCGGCAGCGTCGTCGAGCCGGTGCTGCGCATCGTCTGGTCGGACGGCCACCACTCCGTGTACAATTGGCGCTCCCTGCGGCTGCGCTGTCCGTGCGCGGCGTGCAAGGGGGAGTGGAACGTCCGGCGGCACCTGGATCCGGCGTCTATCCCGGAGAACATCCGCGCGCTGCGCATCGAGCGGGTGGGCGCGTA